>CAYUGW010000116.1:0-9716 GCA_964444245.1 uncultured Blastocatellaceae bacterium
TTTTTGAGTTTCGTCATTTCTTCGGCGGTCGGACCGTTTTCGGCTAAATCCTTGATCTCGTTCATAATCGCCGCGCGGATTTTGCTCAAATCCTGTCCGGGTTTCGGAATCGCGCCGATGGCAAGCCCGGAAGGTCCGCGTCGTTCGTCGTTTATTCCGAATAATTGGACGACCGATTCATCGCCTTTGACGAGCTTTTGATAAAGCCGCGAAGAATCGCCTTCAAACAGAAGCTTTCCGGCTAAACTCAGTGCATTATGTTCGGGTGTGCGCCGCGCCGGAACTTTCCAGCCCATGATAAATGCCGGAAAAGGCGCGAGTTTGTCTTCGTATTTTTTGTAGGTTTCGGCAACTTCCTTCGGTTCGCTGACATTAACCGGTTCGGGTTTCGGCTGTTTTTTGATGGAACCGAAATATTTTTCAACCAAAGCCTTCGTTTGCTTCGGATCAAACGCACCTGAAATTGAAAGCACGGCATTGTTCGGCGCGTAATAAATCCGGAAAAATTCCTTAATATCTTCAACGGTCGCCGCGTCCAGATCGTCCATCGAACCGATGGTCGAATGCGAATTGGCAAAGTTTTTGTAAACCATTGAATTTAAGAGATTAAAAACTTCGCCGTACGGCTGATTATCATAATTAAGGCGTTTTTCTTCCTGAACGGCGTTGCGCTGATTAGTCAGATTTTCTTCCGTAACCTCCAGCGAACGCATTCTATCCGATTCGAGCCAGAGAGCGAGCGGCAGTTGATTTGCCGGAAGAGTTTGAAAATAATTCGTGCGTTCGGAGCTGGTCGTTCCGTTCATCGTGCCGCCGGCTTTTGAAATAAATTGAAAATGCTCGGCTTTTTTAACATTTTCCGAACCTTGAAACATCATATGTTCAAAAAGATGCGCAAAACCCGTGCGCCCTTCGCGTTCGTTGCGCGAACCGACATCGTAATAAACCGCAACGGCGACGACCGGCACGGAATTATCCTGATTTAAGACAACCCGCAAACCGTTTTCGAGCGTATATTGCTCGATTTTCAGCGGCGGAAGTTGAAAATTTCCTGACGTTTTATCCATATTTTTGTTACTCGTATTTTGGGCAAAAGCGTTGACTCCGAAAATTGTCAAAATCAACAGGGTTGCGACCGAATAAATAAATCTTTTATTCATTTTTACTCCTGAATTTTAATAAAAAAGTTTTGCCTTATAAAAGCATTTTATATCTAAAAAAGCAAAACGGTTCTTTTTTTGAGATGTCTATTCTTGAATTTTCTCTGCTTCCATTTCTGCTTCTTTTTGTTTTCTTTGATTTTCTTCGGCAATCGAATAAAGCGCGGATTTTACCTGAAAAGGCGTGAGACTCGGATAAGTTTCCAGCAGAAGTGCGATTACTCCGACGATGTGCGGACAGGCAAAACTGTTTCCGGTCAAGCGTTTATAAGTATTGTTCAGCCAGGTCGTGCGGATATTTACGCCCGGCGCGGTCAGTTCGATGACTTCGCCGTACTTAAAACCGAAATTAAACGGATCGGTTTCGTCATTTTTGCTGACGGAAATCAGCGATGACGAAAAAACCGACGGGAAACTCGGATGCGGCAGATTATTCGCCGCCGCCACGACGATGCAGCCCGCTTGATAAGCGCGGTCTAATAAATCGTGAAGCGGCGCGAAAAGCTGTGGACGAGTCGTTCCCAAACTCAAATTTATGATGCGGTAACGTTTAATTATTGCGTATTCTAATCCGGCAAGAAATGCCTGCCCGTCGCCTAAGCCTCCCGCGCCTAAAACCTTTATACTGTAAAATTCGGCATCGGGCGCGATTTGCGAAATGATTCCGGCACAAGCCGTTCCGTGTCCGGCGGAATCGCCGATTTCGGTGAGATCGAAAATTACCTTTTTATTATCTCTTCTGGCTTCGACGGATTCTTTTATTTTCCCCTGCAAAGCCGGATGATTGCCGTCAATTCCGCTGTCAATAATGGCAACACCCACACCCTTGCCCGTCCGCAATTTCCAACTTTCATCAATTTGGAAATAAGTTGACATTGAAGAGAATTCGTTTGATTCGTAACCTGAAACTTCCGTCATAGATTCTACTTGATATAAAAGCGAAAAAAATCGGATTTCGCGGACAAATTAAAAGTTTAAATAACTCGTTTCGGCTTTGCTGTCGGCATATTCCAGAATTGATTCCAAAATTCTGACACACATCCGGCGTTCTTCTTCGCCGCGGCTGGAAATCTCCCGAACCAAAACAGCCAGATCGAGCATTTCTTTATGCTCCGAAGAATCGCGCAGATTTTCCAGCCAATCCCGTACTTCCGCAAACTTGAAATCCTGATCTGCCGACAACATTTTTTCGGTAAAATCGTGAAAAAGCTGGGCGGATTCATACGCATTGACCAAGGACGCGATGGCTTCGGCAAAAACCGCCGCGTCATCCATCTCGGCGGATGTAAATGATTCGTGCGGCGGTTCGCCGATGCGATTGACATATTCCAACACGCCGATCACTTCGCCGTTATGCCGCAGAGGTGTCGCCAGCAGAGTCTGCGTCGAATATCCGGTTTGTTTATCGATTTCGGCATAAAAGCTGTCTTCTTCGCCGACATCGGCGATGACCATCGGTTGCCCCGAAGAAAAAACGAAACCCGCAATTCCCTTTCCGGCGGGAATTTGCATATTAATCAAATGATGCGCGACCTTTCCGATGGCGGAAATAAACCGTAGATCTCCTTCATTTCCATCTCGAATTAATACAGACGCTTCTTCGGAATTCATTTGCGCGGCGGAAATATGCAAAAGATTTTCGATTGATTTCGTTAGTGGATCAATCAGAGCGTTGGCAATATCCACCGTTTCGATCACCGAACGAAGTTTCTCTTCCAGACTATTATTATTTTCAGCGGTCATAAATAAAGATTTTCGCTTATTTAACAAGGATTTATCAAGCTAGGAAAAAAATTAATAACATTCATTGGAATTTAAGGGTAATTAAGTATTTTCCAAAGCATAAACAAAATCGGACTTCCTAAATGTGTAAAACATTTAAGGGTTGCATAAAAGCGGCTTAATTTGTAACATTTGTCCAAATCAATTTTATTTTTTTCGTTTTGCCTGAGTTTGTTAAACAAAGGCGCGAGTTGAACTGTTTAATTTGAGGTCATTTGACTATGAGGAGAAAACTATTTTTTGCATTTTTGCTGATTCTGCTAGGAAATTCTGTAATTATTCCGCAAAAGAATCAAGGCGAAGTATCGCAATTGCCGGAATCCGAACCGTTCAAGATCAGCAAAGGAAGTTTATTTTCCGCCGGAGTTCCGCGAACAGATCCGGGTAATCCGGCGCAAACAATTGAAAAATCACAAAATTCCGTAACCCAGGATTTTTCCGAAGCACTTGAAATAATCAAAAAAAATCACGTCAGCGGAGATAAAATTGATTACAATCAATTGGCGAAAAATTCGATTACTTCAATGCTACGCTCGCTCGATCCGCATTCGAATTATTTTGATTCCAATGAATTCAAAGAACTACTCAGCGATCAAAACAGCGAATATTACGGAATCGGCGCAACGATTGTAAATTATAAAAAGGACGGAAAATACGATACGTATATTTCATCAACCTTCCCCGATTCGCCCGCTTTTAAGGCAAATTTGCGGTTCGGCGACAAAATAGTTGCGGTCAACGGCGAAAATGTTCTCGGCAAATCTTCGGCGTATGTTCGAGATAAAGTGCGCGGACCGAAAGGTTCTGTCGTGCGCTTGCAAATCGAACGCGCCGGAGGAAAAAAAGCGGAAAATATCGAATTAACCCGCAACCGAGTTCCGCAGCCTTCGATTCCAGATGCCTTTCTACTGCGACCCGGAATCGGTTATATTGATCTCTCGAACGGCTTTAATTACACGACTTTAGATGAATTATCCGTTGCGCTCGAAGATTTGCGCGAACAGGGAATGACCTCTCTGATTCTGGATTTGCGCGAAAATCCGGGCGGAATTGTCGAACAAGCCGTTCGGGTTACGGAAAAATTTCTGGATCGCGGTCAAACGGTCGTTTCCCAGCGCGGGCGATTCAGAATTGATAACCGAGACTGGAAATCGCGAAATCGTGTAATTGAAACCTTGCCTCTTGTCGTTTTAGTTAATGAAGGAAGCGCGTCCGCCTCGGAAATCGTTGCCGGAGCGTTGCAGGATTACGACCGTGCTTTGATCGTCGGTCAAAATACTTTCGGCAAAGGTCTGGTTCAGAGCGTCATAAACCTCCCTTACGGTTCTGGCTTGGCTTTAACTACCGCCAGATATTACACGCCTTCGGGACGTTCGATTCAGCGCGATTATTCAAAGGGAAATCTTTATGATTATTACACAAACAAAGTAACCGTAAACGAAAAAGAGAAAAATAATTCGGCGGTTAAAACCGTCGGCGGCAGAAAGGTTTTCAGCGGCAACGGCATTACGCCCGATGAAATCGTCAAATCGCAGGAATTAAACGAAACGCAGAATATTCTTCTCGATCCGATTTTCTTTTTCGCCCGCGAAATCGCCGCCGGACAAATCAAAGGTTTTGAAAATTATAAAATCTCGAATAAAGTAAAATACGGTCATCGCGTACGCCCGAACGATTTTCCGGTCAGCGATGAACTTTTTTATGCTTTTAAGAATTTTACCGCTAACGGACAAAACTGGAATTTAACGCCGCAGCAAATCGAAGCTGAAAAAAAATATATAAAAATGCGTCTGCGATTTAACTTAGCGGTTGCCGCTTTCGGAAATGTTGCGGCAAATCAGGTTTTAATCGAAGAAGATAAACAGGTTGAAAAAGCCGTCGAAAGTTTGCCGCGGGCGCAGCAATTGGCACGTTCGGTGCAAGGTCTAAACAAGAAATAAAACTAAAAAACCCCGCCGAGTCCCATACTCGGCGGGGAAAAAAGAAACAGGAGGAATCAGAAAAGACTTAAAGTATCGTTCAAATTCTAAAATTTCAAAAGTTGCTCAACACTCAGTCTGTTTTAATTGATGTCTGGATTTTCGCCAAAGTTGCTTTTTTATTTTATTTTTTTTCTTTACTCAAATTTCCTTTTACAAAACGATTTTTTTAGTCCTTTGTTATCATTGGAACGGTTTCGCCCCAAAGCGAAGCCGAGTTGTCATTTGTTTGTGAAACACCCGTAAATTCAAAAAACACGGTTTTACTCATACTGCATTGCAGTCTTCTTTGCCCCTTTGAATCAATCTTCGGATTTAGAGTCATTTTTGATTTAATTTCGGATTTTTCCGTTTTGGCTATTTTTCTGGCTTCCTTGTGATCGTCCGTAGTTTTTATTTTTTTATGCAATTCTTTGATTTTTTCGCCCGTTCTTTTTTTGCAATGCTCCGGACCTTTTTCTTTTTCGGTTTTGTAATCAATAAATAATTCGTGCCATTCATCTTTACCGACCTTTTTAGTGACAACCTGCACAATTCTTTTGTTCTTACCGGATTGCTTCCAAAATCCGACAATTAAAAGGAAATCCTGTCCGTTTTCAAATTGCCGTATGGCATCGCCAAAATTTATTGAAGAATTAAATTTACAAGTTTTTATTGAAATCGGAAGTCCATTGTAAAAATATGTCTTCATTTTGAATTCTTCCTTAAATGTAACGCCTTCGGCATCCCATTTATCAGTATGCGAAGGTATTTTTCGGTTCTCCAAAAATGTCTCCACAACCCAATCTTCAAATGCTTTACCATGTCCTTGCCTTTCTGTCGTACTTTTTATTTTAGCCGCACTTGGTTCCATAGCTTTTTTACTCCTTATTTTTTTTGATTGACGTAACAAAAATCTGCTTTTGCGAAATTGATTGCAAGTATAAATCCAAGTACTTATAAAAATCAAAAATTAAAGCGAAAAAAATTATCTTTCATATTTTAGAATCGTTCCGTTTGCACCGACGGCAAACCCGTATCTTTTTGTCATAAATAAACCGTAAAGCGAATTTTCCGTCCGGCTTTCCTGTTTAATCCAGGTTTTTCCCCTGTCTGAACTACGCAAAATCGTGCCTTTATGCCCGACGATCCAACCTTCCTTATCACTGGCGAAATCAACTCTTAAAAATGTGTTGGGAAAATTTGTTTTAACAATTTCCCAGATTTCGCCGCTGTTTTCCGTACGCAAGATAGTTCCGTCGGCACCGACCGCAAAACCGTTGTTTGAATCCCGAAAATCAACATTATAAAGAGCTTTTTTGGTTCTCGAATTTTGAAATTGCCATGATAAGCCGCCGTCATTGGTAATTAAAATCAACCCCGCATCGCCGACAATCCAGCCTCTCGAACTGTTTGCAAAATCGAGATGATAAAGTTCGATTTTAGACGGAACAATTATGCGCGACCAGGTTTTTCCCCCGTCATCGGTTCGCATCACGAGTGAATCAATTACTCTTTCATTTTTATTAAGAACCGAACCGACGATAATTCCGCGATTTTTGTCGGCAAACCGGACGCTTAAAAACTCCGGCGTACCGTTTTTAAAATCGGCTTGCTTAAAAATAATTTCTTCCTTCCAGCTTTTGCCGCCGTCGCTCGTGATAAACAATTTTCTGCCCGCCACGACATAGCCGTCTTTATCATTGCGAAAGTAGATTTCATTGATATTTTCTTCCGTGTAAACAAATTGCTTCTGCCATTTGTTGCCGCCGTCGGTCGTGAAAATAAAATGACCGTTATCACCGGCAACAAAACCGCGTCTTGAATCAGTAAAAAAAACGGTGATAAAATCATCCTTTTCACCATCTTTGACCGGCAACCAGCCTTCCTGAGCATAATAATTTTGTATTGAAAAAAATGAAAAAAGACAGCACAATATTACGTTTTTGAAATTAAACACCAGAAACCTCCGAAATTTTTGATTATAAAAAAAAGGTGAATTTACCCGATAAAATATACTTTTTTCGGGTAGATGTCACCTTTTAAGACGGGTAGTGTCGGCGGATTTGCCGCTAACTCTTTTTTTGCTAAGATTTAACAATTCGATAAACTTTTCCATTCCAAACAACGACGACCTGTTCACCGAGCGCGAAATACTGCGCCAGTTCTTTTTCTTTAGTGATTAAATCGAAGTATTCGTTGCTTCCGAATTCGAGTTTAACTTCCGGCAGTTTGGCATCTTCTCTAAAATCCGTGTCAATCCAATTTCCGTCGGAATTATAAAAATTTTTATTTCCGACAAATTGATTGATGATCGAATTTTGAACAAATATTTGTTCTGCAGCCGAAGTTACGTCAACAGAATTTGCAATCGTGTTGGACTGCATCGAGTTTTGCTGACGGCTCATTTTGACAGCATCACGACCGGATTCTTCGCGCATCGCACCACCATATAATAATCCCGGAGGCATTGGTGCGCTTCTGCCGTCTATACTGACGACATTCTGAACACTTCCATCGGTTGCCAGATAGGAAGTGTAAGGCGTAACGATGCCGTATTTTGTGCCTAATTCGATGATCTCATCTTTTAATTCCTTATTTTCGCCGTTTGTGCGGATTTGCTCGACGAGCCAACCGACGCGTCGGGAAGCCCAGAGACGCGGCAGAAAATCATTTACGGTTGCCCGCTTTGGAAAATCGAGATTTGAATAATTAAATGTGCGGTTTTCCCTTCCGCTTTTTCCTGAAAGTCGAATCGTTACATTATTTAGATCATTATCATTTTTATAGCGTCCGAGCATTACGACCTGTGTTCCCTTAAAAACATCGGTCAACCCGCGCGGGTACATTAAATCGGTTTTGACATTGCCGAAATTTAAATTCAAATCAGTTAATACCGGCGAATTGACGCGCGTGAAAAAGTTTGAAACCTTGATTTCCAGATTTTCCTTCGGTTCGACATATTCGGCAAGTCCTTTATTTGCGGTCGCAAGTTTATCAAGCAGCCGCGTATTTACATCATAACCGACACCGAACGGGAAAAGACGGAGATTTTCGACTTTTATCTGTTTCGCATTTTCGATGATTTTATCGACATCGGATTCGCCGACCGTCGGCAAACCGTCGGTTAAAAAAACGAGCATTTTTGCTCTGTCCGAAGAATCGAACTGTTTCAAAGCCGCTTTGAGAGAGTCATTGATATTCGTGCCGCCCGTCGGTTTGAGTTTTTCGACGAATTCAACGCCTTTGGCAATTCCCGATCTGTCGGCTCGAATCAGAACGCTTTCCATCAAGTGTTCTTCGCCGGCGAAATTTATCACATTAAAACGGTCGCCGTCATTTAAACCTCTGATTCCAAAGAGCAAAGCCGCACGCGCTTTGTCCATTTTTCCTTCGTCCGCCATCGAACCGGAAGTATCGAGAACAAAAACAATGTCTTTATTGACGATTTCCCTGTCCGTTACGGCATCGCGCGGCGAAAGCATTAATAGAAAATAACCGTCTTTTCCCGGTTCTCTGTAAGTTACGAGCGACATTCCGAAATCGTTGTTTGAAACGCCGTAAAATAATTGAAAATCCGAGTCGTTACTCGTCGTTTCAAAAGAAATCGAGGCTTTCTTTTCGCCCGCGAAATTTGTTTCGACCGTGTGGCTCGGCGAATAAATATTTCTTAACGCTTCTTTGCCGATAATTTCGATTTTTCCCGAAATCGTGCCGAATTGCTGCGGCGGATTCGGTCTTCTCGAAACATCCGTTTCACGGTTCGGAAAATTTCTATTTGCCCAGATATTTCTGCCCATACCGAGCGGATAGCGATACGCAACCGTTCCGGAGTCAGCCTTTAAAACCTGCGTATAAATGAGTTCGAGTTTTTTGTCGGAATTCGGAGGAATCGGAAAAATCGAGGCTTGAAGCAAATCCTTGCCGGCATATTCGAGTAATCCCGGATCGCGCTGGCGGCGAACGATTTCGTCATAGATTCTTCGCGCTTCTTCCCGGTTGCGAACCTCGCCGACCAGCTTTTTACCGTTTTCCCAGATCGCAAATTCTACGATCGAAGCCGTTTCGGGAATCGGGAAAAAATACGTTCCTTCCAAAGTGTAAGGCGTATCATTGCGAAAAACCTGTTCGACGTGAGTTGTCGCTACCTGATTTTCGATTTTCGTGTCAAGTTTGATGGATTTTACGGGGAGTGCATTCGGAAGCGGCGGCGGAATCGGTCTCGGCGGACGCGGCGGCGGACATGGGCGAATGTCGCAAATGATCGGAATAATAACTCCCTGAGCTTTGACCGGAATTGCCGACAAAAAACCGACAAATACCAAACTTAAGAAACTAAGTATCTTGATAAACTTCATATTTTTCTCCATTGCAATGGTTGAACAAGCGTGATGTATTTGGTTTTTACGCTTTGTATGACGATACAAGGAACGAAAGCAGTTGTATCGTCTTGCATTTTATTTCAGTTTTTCGGGCGATAGACTCAACTTTAATTTTTAAAAACTTTTTGATTAAGCCGTAAATTATGATATTTTGGAACTAATAAAGCCTTTCGCCGGAGTAATATGATGAAACAATTATCGCTTTTATTTTTGATCTTTTTATTTTTTTCAACCTTCAACTCAACCGCTCAAACAGTTGCAAAAAAAGAAATTAAACAATGCGACGCACAGATGGCGCGGCAGCTTGTCGAGCAGCAGGCAATCGAAAGCAGTTCGACGACCGAATCCGAGAAACGCATCAACATTCTGATTCGCGTTGCCGATTACTTGTGGGATATGGAATCCGATTCGGCGAGAAAATATTTTGCCGAAGC
>CAYUGW010000117.1:0-9701 GCA_964444245.1 uncultured Blastocatellaceae bacterium
GAGTCATTCCGGCGACAAGCGCAATCGTCGTCATCAAAATCGGACGCAGACGGTCTCGGTTTCCCTGTATGATCGCGTCGTAACGATTCAACCCCTGCTCGCGCAGATTATTAATGTGATCAATCACGAGAATCGCGTTTTTCTTAACGACACCGAACAGCAGAAGCAAGCCCAAACCCGAAAAGATATTGACGGTTTGTCCGGCGATCAGAATCGAAAGAATCCCGAACGGAATCGCAATCGGCAAGGTCAGCAAAATCGTTACAGGATGAATAAACGATTCAAACTGTGCGGCGAGAACGATATACATAAAGACAAACGACAGAACAATTGCCAGCAGAAAATAAAATCCGGCTTTCTGCAATTCCTTCGATTGACCGACATAACCGGCGGTATATTCGGAAGAGATATTTAAGTTCTTAACGGCGTTATTCAAATCGTTTTGAATAACGACGGCAGAACCGCCCGGTCGCGTGTTTGCCAGAATCGTTACCTGACGCTGACGATTGATGCGGTCAATTGCGCTCGGTCCCGTTCCGTCCTCGACCTTGACGACCGTGTCGAGCGACACCGCGCCGAGTTTTGAAGACGGGACGACCATTCTTTGCAAACCTTCGACATTGTTGCGGAAATCGTTTTTTGCGCGCACGTGAACTTCGTATTGCTGCGTTCCTTCATTAAACGTCGTCGCCTGCTGTCCGGCAACCAGAATGTTCAAAGCCTGCGAAATATCGCCGACACGAACGCCGAGATCGGCGGCGCGGGCGCGGTCGATTATCAACTGCAATTCGGGTTTTCCGCTGATAAGTGTCGAATCAACATCAACCGCGTCCGGATTGTTTTTCAAAACTTCGACGAGTTTTATCGAGTATTCTTCGAGCTTTTTCAGATCGGGTCCGCCGATGAAAAACTGCACGTTGGCATTGCGGAAACCACCGCCGGAAAACGCCTGAACTTCCTGCACCGAAGTCCGCAGTTCGGGCGGATAATTCTGCATAATCTCGCGGGCTTTGACCATTATTTGCTGCTGCGAGTTTGTGCGATCACCGATGTCGGTCAAACGCACGTAAATCGTTCCGGCATTGACCGCGCTTTGCTGACCGCCGCCGACCGTGATCAAAGTATCGCTGACACCTTCGAGTTTGCGTATGTCTGTGGCGATTCTTTCCATTATCACGGTCGAAGATTGCAGCGAACTGCCTTCTTCGGTGCGAACCGAAACCTCGAACTGAGATTGATCGTCAACCGGCAAAAAGTTTTTACCGACGATCATAAACAACGGAACAATGCTGATTACAACGAGCAGACACGCCAGCAAGATGATCCAGCGGTGCGCCATCGAAAACACGAGCATTTTCGTATAAACGCCGTCAATAAGTCGGAAAAACCAGGAATCTTTTGAAGTGTGTTTTCCGGCGGGCTTCGGTTTTACTTCTTCGGCGAGAAGCGGCGCATCTTCGACCATTCCGTCGCCGTGAATGTTTTCTTTCGTTTCGTTTACTGAAACAACATCCTTTTGATTTTGAATTTCAGAACCCGAAATCTCCCCTTCTCCCTCTCTCCCTT
Organism: uncultured Blastocatellaceae bacterium; assembly: GCA_964444245.1. GTDB lineage: Bacteria > Acidobacteriota > Blastocatellia > Pyrinomonadales > Pyrinomonadaceae > JAHCHG01. Next base: position 1,567 of record CAYUGW010000117.1, read on the forward strand.
TCTCCTGTTCTTCTTCCGGCGGTTTCCATTTAATCAGCCGCGCCGCAAGCATCGGCGTTAAGGTAAATGAAACAAGCAGCGAAACGGCGATGGCAAACGCGGAGGTCAACCCGAAACTTGCCATAAACCTGCCGACAATGCCGCCCATAAATCCGATGGGAACAAAAACCGCCATCAGGGAGAGCGTCGTTGCCAAAACCGCCAGACCGATTTCGCGTGTTCCTTCGATTGCCGCGCGATACGGCGACATTCCTTTTTCTTCGACAAAACGATAAATATTTTCCAGCACGACAATCGCGTCGTCAATCACGATTCCGACCATCAAGGTCAAGGACAGCATCGTGATCGAATTGAGCGTGTAGCCCATCACATACATCAGCGCGAATGTCGAAATAATCGAGGTCGGGATGGCAATCGCGGCGATAATCGTCGAGCGGATATTCCACAAAAACAGGAAAACGACAAGCGTTGCCAGAATACCGCCGATGATTAAATGTTCTTGGATGGCGTGCAGCGAATTTTCAATAAAAATCGAATTGTCGCCGATGATCTGAATACGGAAATCCTTCGGCAAATTCGGTTCAATTTCACTTAAAACGCTTTTTAATTCCTGCGCGACGGCAACCGTATTTTGTCCCGATTGCTTTGAAACGATTAGAGTTACGGCGGGTTTTCCGTTTAAAAAAGATTGTGAACGAAGCTCTTCCGCGCCGTCTTCGACCGTGCCGATGTCTTTGACTTTGACTTCATACGTGCCGCGTGTGGCGACGACGACATTTTCAAAATCCGAAACTTCGCGGACTTTTCCGAGCGTTCGGACATTTACTTCGCGTGCGCCTTCGTCAATTCGTCCGCCCGGAAACTCGATATTTTGAATCCGCAAAGCGGCGGTAACTTCGACCGGCGTAATATTAAACGACCGCATTTTGTCGGGATCAACCCAGACATTGATCTGCCGCTCGCGTCCCCCGATGATCGAAACCTGTCCGACCCCGTTGACCGATTCGATTCTTTCCTTAACTCTGATTTTCGCAATTTCCGTAACATCTCTCAAACTCGACGTGCCGGAAACAACGATTCGCAAAACGGGCGCGGCATCGGAATCGAGTTTTTGAACCGTCGGCTGTTCGGCGGTTTCCGGCAAATTCGGAATCGCCGTCTGGACGCGGTTTTCAACTTCCTGCGCGGCGATATTTACGTCTTTTTCCAGAATAAATTGTACGAAAACCTGCGAAACGCCTTCGAGCGAAGTCGAACGCAGTTCATCAATCCCGCTGACCGTATTAACAACTTCTTCGATCTTTTCCGTAATTTCCGTTTCGATTTCCTGCGGCGAAGAACCCGGATTGACGACGGTTACGGTAATGGTCGGAAAATCAACCTTCGGAAAAAGATCAACTCCGAGCGAAAAAAACGAAAAAGCGCCGACCACAACGAGCGATAAAATCAACATCGTGGCAAAAACCGGACGCTTAACACAAATTTCTGCAAGCCATTGCATAAAATAAAACCTCTAAAAATCCTTAATTTGCCTGATTAACGATTACGCCGTCGCCTAATTTATCCAGATTATTCGTGGCGATAACTTCGTTTTCCTGAATTCCTTGCTTGATCTCGATCATATCGTTTTCAAGCAATCCGGTCTGCACGAGCCGCTCGCTCGCAATTCCGTCTTTAACAACAAAAACCACGCTTTTATCGCCGTCCGTTCTGATCGCGCTTGCCGGAATCATTACTGCCGGTTCGGGTTTCGACTGCGTAATTCTAACGGTCGCAAATTGTCCGGGTTTTAATAAGCCGTCAATATTTTCGATTTCGGCTTCAACCTTTAAGGTTCTCGATTGCGTATCGAGACTCGGCAAAATTCTGACGATTGTTCCGGCAAATTTCCGGTCGGGATAAGCCGAAACCTGCGCCGAAACGCCTTGACCGACGGCAACCTTTCCGATTGATTGTTCGGGAATATCGATTTGCAGACGCAAAACGGCGGTGCGGATAATCGTCGCGAGTTTGGCGTTCGGCTGATTCGGCGAAATATATTCGCCCGGATCGGCGTTTCTTTCCGAAATATAACCGCTGATCGGCGAATAAATAACATTATCGGAAACGCCCTTTCGCGCCTGATCAACCTGCGTTTGCGCCGTGGCGACCGCAGCTTTTGCATTGCCGACCTGCGTTCGCGCCGAAGCGACTCCGGCTTCCGCCGTATTTATCGCGCGAATCGCCACCGCCGCATTTGAACGCGCTTCGGCAAGTTGTCCGAGCAGTTGATTGCGCTGAGCCAATCGCTGATCGTAAGCAGACTTTGAAACATCGCCCGTTTCGATCAAACGCTCAAAACGCTGCAATTCCTTTTCCGCCAGATTAAGTTGTGCCGTAACGGAGATAACCTGCGAAAAATCATTTATATCAAAGGTTTCGCCGTCTTTTACGCCGAGCCGAACCTGCGTCTGGCGCAGATTGGCAATCGCCTGTTCGACTCCGGCTTCGGCTTGAGCCACCGCTTTGCGCTGCTGTTCGACCTGTGCCTGAGCTTGTTCGAGCCGGATTTGAGCATCACGCGCATCGAGCCGGACGAGCGCATCGCCCTGGCGAACGAAACTTCCGACATCGAAATTTACCGCGACGATCTTTCCGCCGACGGTCGGCGCAACATCCGATTGAGCATCGCTCGTCAGCGAACCCGTCGCTTCAAAATATGTCGGAATCTGCCGCACAATCGCCTGCGTCGTTGAAACGCTGACCGTCTGCGATTCGCCGTTTCCCGCCTGATTGGCGCTGTCCGGATTGGCATTCGAACTTCCGCACGATGCGATAAATATGGTCAACGCCGATAAAAAAAGCGTAAAAATTAAAACTCTTAAGAAATTTCTCATTATTATATTTACAATTTATAAAGCCTTTATTACCTTAACGTTACATATTATGTTTTTTAATTCCGTTAAGCAAAATAGTTGCAAATTCGTGCGCCGCGACTTCTTTTGAAATATCCAATAATTTGCGTTTCGTATCCCACAGCAGATTATTCAGCGAATGATGAATCAGCATTCCCAAAAATGCCCGGACAAAGATGCGCGGATCAACCTCGCGGAACGCGCCGTCGGCTTGTCTTTGCCGAATATATTCGCCGATAAATTCATAAAGCCGCGCAATGAAGGTTTCAAAAAACATCTCCGAAAGTTCGTGTCCTTCTAAAGCCGAATGCAGCATCAAACGCATAAAATCAACATCTCGCTTGTGATTTTCCAGCGCGTGCAGTGCTAAATTATAAAAAAATCCGTAATCGTCCTTTTCCGCCATCGCTTTTTGGAGAATCTCGTTTTCCCAGGGCAGAATCTTCATTCCGCCGTCGCAGGCTTTGTGATCCAAAATCGCGTGATAAAGCTCTTCTTTATTGGCAAAATGACGAAAAACCATCGCTTCGGATATTCCGGCTTGAGTAGCAATTTCCCGTGTTGTCGTGCCGCTGAAACCTTTTTCCGAAAAAAGTTTAACGGCAATGTGCAACAATTGGGCGCGTCTTTCGTCGCCGCTCATTCGTGTTGTAGGTATTGTTTGTTCTGTATTTTCTATCAAAAATCTCGCTCCTTCTACTAAGTAAGTGCTTACTTACTTAGTAAGTTTCTATTTTCTTACAAAGGTTGTCAAGTTTGAAAGCGCGGGAACAAATTTTCCGAAAGTTTCGTAACAACTTTTACGGTTGAAAAGACATCTTTAAAACTTAATGCCGCACAAAAGCAGGATTTAACAAAAGCGGTTTATTTATTTATTTAGAAGGAGATAAAAGAAAATGTCGGAAAACACAATATTGGAAAATGAAGAACAAGGTTTAATCCCGGTCAGCGCTGTCAACGGCGAAGACACGACGAACGATTATATGAATGAATTTAAAGTGCAAGCTGAAGAATACGGACAAAAACTGCAGGACGCGGCACTCAAGGCAAAAGATTACGCGAGCGAAAAATTTACTGCTGCGGGTGAAAAATTTAAGGAATTGCAGGACAAAGACCCGCGTGAATTGGTCGAAGATGCCAAGGAATTTGCCCGTCAAAAACCCGGACAAACAATCCTGATCTCGGCAGCGGTCGGTATAATTGTCGGCTTGCTTTTGCGCCCCAGAAGATAAAAAAAGTCTGAAAGTTTAAAAGTGAAAAGGTGAAAAAGTTGCTTCATATTAAAAGAGCAGCTTTTTCACTTTTTTCACTTTTTCACTTTTAAACTTTTTTAATCTTTCCCGTGAATCAGGCGTTTGACATCGCCGCCGAAAAGGACATCAATTTTCTGCCCGTCAACGACATTTGTAACCTCGCCCTGCCCGAAAGTCGGGTGCATAATCGCCTGACCTTTACGGTATCTCTGCGCGAAACTATACGGCGTTCCGGCTTCATTTTTATTCATATCAACCGAAACTTTTTTGCCGCGCCGAAAAGTGCTGACGGTTTCACAAACTTCGCAGATGGCTTTGGTCATTTTACCGAGTTTGGTTACGGATTGAACGGTGTGCGGCTGGTCTGAATCACAGGCTGAACAGCACATTTCAACCGTTTGTCCGGCTTCATATTTTGATATTGTCATAAATTCTTTTCCTTTTTATTTGGAATGGTTTAGCGAAAAGAGCAACGGATATATTTAATAAAAGATTCGCTTTTGCCGATTCGTTTGTAGGAAAAACGCGCTTATCCGGCAATTTTCACCAAAAAACAGTTTACCACATTTGCGGATAAATTCTTAATTAGGTCAGAAACCTTTCCGCGCCAGCCAATCGCTTGCGGCATCCTTCGGCTGACGGTTTTTGCCGTCAACCTCGTAATTCAGCTTCCGCATTTCATCGGTCGAAATCGCTCCGCTCAATTGATTAAAGACTTCGCGCAAAATTTCTGCCCGATCATTTCGCGCAATAAAAACGGCTTCATAAGGCGGAAAATAATTTTTGTCGTCTTCGAGCTGAAACAAACCGAGCGCATCGATCAAACCGTCGGTCGAATTTCCGGCGATGATGTCGAGTTCGCCCGAAGAAAGGGCGCGATAAGTCAGCGCAAGATCCATCTCGCGCGGCTGTCTGGCAAAATCAAAACCGTAAGTTTTGCTGAATCCTTTGTAACCATCAATACGCGACATAAAATCCTGACCGAATCCGGCTTGCCAGTTTTTTGCGAAGGGAACGGCATCGGAAATCGTTTTCAGATTATTTTTCTTCGCTTCTTCAAAACGCACGAGAATCGCAAAATCATTTGAAAATCCGAGCGGCTCGCTGACAAATAGATCGAATTTTTCGGTATATTCGGCTTTCGTTTGATCGTAAACGCGGCGCGTATCGGTAAGCGGCGCGTTTTTCAAAATCGCCGTAAAAGCCGTTCCGGTATATTCGGGATAAACGTCCGCCTGATTTGACAGAAGCGCGTCGTGCGCCAGATTTCCGCCGAGTTCTAAGCTTCGCTCGACCGCAAAGCCTTTTTTCTCCAGCATTTGCGCCAGAATTTCGGCTAAAATCACCGATTCCGTAAAATCCTTTGAACTGACGCGAATTTTTTCTGCCGAATTTTCGGAATTTGAAATGTTTAATTTGAAATTTGAAATAAAACTGACACCGGCAATTACGGCAATCAAACCGGTTGCGCCGATTGCGATAAATTTTCTTCTCCGGTGCAAGGCTTTATCTTCGGCGCGTTTCGCCTCAAAAAGTTTGGCAATTTGTCCGAGCGCGAAATCCGCCAGAAGTGCGAGAACAGCGGAAAAAATCGCACCGGCAAGCAGTAAATTATTATCGTTTTGCCTTAAACCGCGAAAAATATAAGTTCCGAGTCCGCCCGCGCCGACCGCCGCCGCAATCGTCGCCACGCCGACCGAAATGACGACCGCGACGCGAATTCCGGTTAAAATGACGGGCGCGGCAAGCGGCAGTTCGACCATTTTCAAAATCTGCCAATCGGTCATTCCCATCGCAATTGCCGCTTCTTTTATTTTTTTGTCAACGCTTGAAATTCCCGTTACAGTATTTCGAATAATCGGCAAAAGCGCATAAAGCGAAAGCGCAATAATCGCGGCGGTCGCGCCGATTCCGATAAAAGAAATCGGGACGAGCAAACCGAAAAGTGCAAGCGACGGAACGGTTTGCATAATATTGGCAAAACCCAAAACCGGAGTTTGCAGAGATTTTTTTCGCGTCAACAAAACGCCGAGCGGAACGCCTATAAATACCGCAAAAGCCGTCGAAATAAAAACAAGAAAAATATGCTCGCGGGTTAAAGCAAGAATCTCCGACCAGTTTTGTTGGATAAATTCAAGAAAACTCATTATTGATTTTCTTCAGGTAATTTCCCTTCATATCTATATTTGGAAAAAGGAATGTATTCAACTGCCATCAGTTCTTTGTTAGATAATTTTCTCTTTTCTATGACATCATAACCAAATAGTCTTTTGCCGGCGACTTCGAGAACAATTACATTGCCTTGTTCATTCCAAATCAGTCTTTCTCGGAAATCATCTTCAACCGGAGCAAAATCAGGTGAATAGAAAACATCCTCGCCATCTATAACTACTTTAAAATTAACATCAATTCCGTCATGACGAACTAATTTTGCTGTATGAGTTTTAGCCAAATTTGTTGTTTGTTGAACTGTATTTGGAAGAAAAAACCAGATAGAAATAACAGCAGAAAGTATTAGTACCGAAATAAAAACAGGAGATTTCAGAATAAAGTTCTTCATAATAAACTAATCAAAAGTAGAAATCGTTTCCAGATATTCACGCACGAGAGGTAAATTAGATTCACGAAATTTTTCAGGAGTTTCAACCAGCGCGATTTTTCCTTTATCCATCAAACAAATCCGCGTCGCTAAAATAAACGCTTCGTGCAGATCGTGCGTTACGAAAACGGCGGTTTTGCCCAAATCTTTTACAAGACGTGCAAATTCTTTTTGCAGATTCGTGCGCGTGATCGCGTCGAGCGCGCCGAACGGTTCATCCAATAAAAGCAGATCGGGATCTGCGGCGAGCGCACGCGCCACGCCCACTCTTTGACGCTGTCCGCCGGAAAGTTCGTTCGGAAAACGGTCGGAAAATTTCTCGTGATTCAAGCCGACTAAATCAAGCAATTCAAACACTTTAGCGCGAGTTTTTTCCCTGTCCCGATTTTCCAGCATCGGCACGAGCGCGACATTTCGTTCGACCGTAAAATGCGGAAAAAGCCCGCCTTCCTGCAAAACGTAGCCGATCTTGCGCCGCAATTTTATCGCGTCCCAAGCGGTCGTGGATTTTCCTTCGACCAGAACTTCGCCGGAAGTCGGTTCGATCAGGCGATTTATTAATTTTAAAGTCGTCGTTTTTCCGCAGCCCGATTCGCCTAAAAGCACTAAAATCTCGCCGCTGAAAATTTGCAGATTGATATTTTCGAGAATTTTCACGTTCCCGACCGCAAAATTTACGTTCTTGAATTCGACGATTGACTGCGGATTTTCATTCATAAACTCGGTTTATTTTGACCAATCGATTTTCCAATTTTCCATCATTTTTATTTCGGCTTCCTGCGCTTTGATGATCTGTTCGGCAAGCGTTTTGATCTCGGTTTTTTCGCTTTTCTGCAACGCTTCCTTCGACATCAAAACCGCGCCGACGTGATGCGGAATCATCATTTCGACAAACGCCAGATCAAAATCCCGGTCTTTGGAATTGGTAAGTTTCGGCATATCCATCTTCATCGAATCCGCCATTCCGGTCATTTCCATATTCAACGCGGACGGTTTGTCTTTAAACCATTCGTCGCGCCACGTTTTCATTTGGTTGATTTCCTTTTCCTGATCGGCAATGATCTGCGCCGCAAACTTTAACATTTCGGCATTTTGCGTTTTTCCACCGATCATTTTCGCCATCTCGACCGCGCCTTGATGATGCGCGATCATCGTATCAATAAATTGCAGATCATACGGAGCGTTTGCCGCGTCGGGCGCGGATTTCATCTGCGAATGATCCATTTTTGAATGATCCATCGTGCTGTGATCCATTTTTGAATGATCCATCGAGGTGTGATCCGTTTCCGAATGGCTGTGACTGCAAGCCGCACCGATTGCGGCAAGCTTAATTGATAAAATTATCGTAAATATTTTTTTCATATTGCCTTTTCAAATGCCGTTAATTAT
>CAYUGW010000118.1:0-1497 GCA_964444245.1 uncultured Blastocatellaceae bacterium
CAAGTTTTGCCATGCAATTGCATTTCTTAAACTCTATGCGTCCCGAAGCAATGCCAGATTTCGTACTAGTCGTAAACCCGGAAAATAACACGCGCACGATTGATTATACAGATCGCAAGACTGCCGTTCTATGGGGGGACGGAACGTGTGCGGCAGTTATATCAAACAAGGTTTCTGCGCCTGCGGAAATAAAGTTTAGCATCTACAGTTCAGACCCGGCAGGTTGGAACAAAGTCGTGATACCGAGAAATGGTCATTTCCGACAAGACGGAACTGCGGTGCAAACATTCGCCATTAAAAGAACGGTGGAAACAATCAACAAATTGCGGGAAAGTGCCGATAGCCATTTGGATAAATCTTTTTTTATCGGACATCAAGCAAACCTTAGAATGCTGCAATCGGTTTGCAACCGTGCAGGCATTTCCGCAGACCATCATCTTTTTAATGTTGACCAATTCGGCAATTGCGGCGCGGCGGGTGCGCCCGGTGTCTTATCTCAAAACTGGGAAAGCTTCAAATCAGGGGAGGAACTCGCGCTGGCGGTCGTCGGCTCAGGTTTGGCTTGGGGCGGAGTGCTGATCCAGTTTCAATAATCTTACGTGAGGGAGAAGGGGATATTTTTAATGCAAAAAATTATAAAAACGCTTAATAGCAGCTTTGAAAAGCTTCAAAAAGATAATGACGAAAAAGATGCTTCCATATAATCATTTGGTATTCTGCGAAAGGTCGGCATCCTTTTATTGAACCTACTGATTAATCACGATCGTGTGTATAAAGCTCTTGGTTTCCTAAACAAGCGATTTCATATTCTAGAACCCTATTTCAGTAATTTGAAATCCTACTCTTGTATTCCAAATTACTGAAATGCGCTCTAATTTGAGTAAATCGTAAATTAAAGAAGAAAGTAATACTTAACCAAATAAGAAAAAGCCATGTTACCTATGTTTTTATCGGTTTTCGTGCTTTGTAAATAGAATATTTCAATGAATATCATTTTAACGACAAATTTATCCAAAATGCAGGTTGCCGGATTTACGCTTTTGTTTATCCTTACAATATTGATATCGGCTAATGGTCAAGGCATTAATTACCCGGGAAATGTTCCCGCAAGTAGTGGGGGGGCAGGAAATGCACGCACGGATGGGGACAATCTTTTTACTCGCAATAATGCCGCTGCGATGACAGAAATTTCCGAAGATGAAACTTCTGATAAAGAAACAAATTGGCGTTTTATGGTCGAAATGCAAGGCACGTATTATCAATATGAACGAAAATTTGCACCGCTTGGATTTTCACAAACAGTTAAGTCCGAAGCTTCAATTGTTGTGCCGGGTTTGTCAGGAGAAATTACTTATACCCCGAAAAGCAAAAAATATGCTTTCGGAATAGGGGTTTCTCAAACATTCGGTTTTCAGTCAAAATTGAAAGATTCGCCGGAAGTATTAGGAAATCAAGCACAATATTTCGATACGCGAGTCGCGTCAAATGACATTGCCC
>CAYUGW010000118.1:1507-8952 GCA_964444245.1 uncultured Blastocatellaceae bacterium
GCTGTGCGTTTGCACAACAAGATTTCTATCGGGGGTTCGTTTATTTTCGGACGCGGCTTTTTAGTTCAAATCGCTCCCGTCGCGCAGCTCGCCGCAATTGGTATTGTAAAACAAAATCGGCTCGATGTTTCAGGAATTGGAGCCCCTGGCGCAAGTCTTAACGTTCATTATCGACCAACCGAAAAAATCAGCTTTGGCTTCAACTTTAAAACGCCTCGTAAATACAATTTTCAAGGCGACCTTGAAACCGTGCAGCCGGTTGTGACCTCAACAGGTTTACAAATAATACCACTTAAATTAACGGTTAAAGTGCCGTTTAAGCTGCCGACTATTCTTGAATCAGGAATTAAAATTCAACCGACAAAGCGATACTTTATTGATTTTGATTATCGTTATTACATTTACAGTAAAGCGTTAGATACGGTTCGCATTTTAGAGAAACAAAGCGGCGCTGAAGTATTTACACAAAACATTAACGCCAAAAATGTTCATCTATTTTTGGCGGGCGGCGCTTACAACCTAACCGAAACTTCCAAAGTTCTCTACGGCGCAGGTTACAGCACCAATGGTTTCCCCGATAGCTCTTTCAATCCAGGATTGTATAACGCCAACGCATTTAGCTTTAGCGGCGGATTTGCCAAGCGCGTATCCGGCGTTTGGTTAAATCTCGGGGCGACAGCCATAACCGGATTCGAACGAACTGTTTCTTCCGCAACGCAGAATCCGTTTCCTGGAAGTTATAAAAGCGGCGGACTAATTTTTAGTTTTGGAATCAGAAGATAAAATTTTGCAAACCTGAGAATGGTATTTATAAATTTTCTATTCTCACGAACATTAAAATAAAAAAAATTAAAGGTGACAAGAAAAAAGTGTATTTAAAATACACAAAAAATAAAAAATTTTCCTAAAGGATTGAATCAACTGAATATGACTGAAAAAATAAATATACCAAAATTAGATGCATACCCGGGTTTTCTCGCAGAGTATTACATAAAACTTTTAGAGGAGCCTGAAAATGCGAAAAGTTCAATAAAAAATTTGGCAAGCGATCTTAGATTGATGAAGATGAATTCTTCTATAGAAGAATGGAATAATACTATAAATGTTTGCCGCAACCATTCGCTAAGGCAATTAGTGCATGAAGACCCATTATCATTGAGAGCGTATAGCAAACCGAGGAATTATCAAGGGGATGCTCAACTACTGGATGCTATTTACCGTAAGGATTATTCGGAAATTGCAACAGATGAAATTTCGCCTATCGGAAAAGAGATTTTTTCATACACAATTGAGTGCAAGGCTCCTGCTGCTGTTCGCGCCCGATGCACTCTTCTGGCAGAAATGATTGACTCACTCAGTAAAGAAATTACAAAACCTGACATTCTCTCGGTTGCCTGTGGTCATTTACGAGAAGCGCATCTTTCAGAAGCTGTTCGTGCCGGAAACATCGGAAGACTCGTTGGACTTGACCAAGATGTGCAGAGTCTAGCACTCGTAAATAAAGAATTATCCGAGTTCGGTATTGAAACGATAAACGGGTCCGTAAAAGCTCTTTTATCAGGTGCGTTAACTTTACAAAAGTTTGATTTTATTTATTCGACCGGTCTTTACGATTATCTTGAAGATCGTTTTGCGAAAACTCTTACATCTCGCATGTTTGAGATGTTGCGCCCAAATGGTCGTCTATTGATTGCTAATTATATGCCCGATATAGAAGATGTGGGTTATATGGAGACATATATGGATTGGCGATTAATTTACAGAGACGAAGCAGCCTTAATAAGTTTGCTAGACCTAATTCCTGCGGAACAAATAAAAAAATACAAAGTATTTGCAGAAGTTAATAACAACATTCTTTTCTTAGAAATAGAAAGAACCTAAGTAATAATTAAGGAGTATATTTTGTGGAAAATTTAAGACTAGCTGAAGGGGATTCAGTGGGTTTGAAACCAGAACAGAAAATCAATACCAGCCGAGCAGAGAATTTCGAGCGAAGAGTAGCCTACATTACTATTTTTTTTCCTTTTGTAGTTGTGCTTGTCGGAGGTGTTTTTTTATGGCGGCAACCTGTCAATCTTATTGATGTTTCTCTTTGTATCGGAATGTATACTCTTACAATGCTTGGAATAACAATGGGTTACCACCGACTTTTTACTCATCGGAGTTTTAAGTGCGGAAACGGATTAAAATTGATTTTAGGCATTGCTGGATCCATGGCGGCTCAAGGACCTATTTACTTTTGGGTTGCCAGCCATCGACATCATCATAAGCATAGTGATCGGGATAATGACCCTCATTCTCCTAATAATTATGAAGCAAGTTTGTTGGAAAGACTTAAAAAATTTTGGCATTCTCACATCGGCTGGATGTTAACGAAAAATAAACCCCTGAACTATATTCGCTTGGTCCCTGATCTGATTAGAGATCCTTTTATTTTTCGGATTAACAAATTGTATTTCGTTTGGGTTTTCACCGGCTTAATATTGCCAGGTGTAATTGGCGGTTTACTGACGTTTAGCTGGTATGGAATGCTGACCGGAGTATTCTGGGGCGGATTTTTAAGAATGTTTTTAGTTCATCAGTCAACCTGGACTATAAATTCTATCTGTCACCTCTTCGGCTCCGAGTCCTATATAAGTAACGATAAAAGCAAGAACAATTTTATTTGTGCGATATTGACTTTCGGAGAAGGCTGGCATAATAATCACCATGCTTTCCAAACGTCAGCACGTCACGGGTTAAAGTGGTGGCAGATAGATTTTACTTTTATTTTAATAAAGGTGATGGCAGTCCTCCGTTTATCTTGGGATATACAGCTTCCTGAAAAGCAAATGCTAGAAAAAAAAGCAATACAAACAATTCAACAAAAAACCTAATATAAGATTGCAGTCATTATTTACTGTCAATTGAAACTGAATCTATAACGCGAAAATAGGCAACGAATTCCGTGAGGAATCTGTTTTATTAATGACACCATTATATGTAAATAAAAAGATGTTTAAGTTCTACCAACTTAAACATCTTTTTTGCTGTAAAGTCATTTTATGATTATATTTAATTAAATTGAAATTTTTGCACCCTTCGGCTGACGCGCGGGTTTCTGCCTTTTGAACTTTGCACCCTTGCTGACGCGCGGGTTTTTCTGCCTTTTTATCAAATATGAAAAATAATTTATCGAATGCGAAATTGGCGTTTATCGGCTGCGGCGTGATGGCGGAATCAATTATTGCGGGGCTTTTGAAGAAAGGTCTGGTTTCGGCTGAACAGATAGTGGCGAGTCATCCGCGCGAGAATCGGCGCAAGGAATTAAACGAAAAATATAGAATCGAAGTTTTTGCGGAAAATTCGGAAGCGGTTGAAAAAATTCGCGATGAAGAAAGTTCGATCATCGTTTTTTGCGTCAAACCGCAGCGCATCAAAGGCGTTTTGCGCGAACTCAAAGGCGTTGTTTTGTCAAATCAATTGATTCTTTCAATCGTTGCGGGCGCGCACATCGAGACGATTTCAAAGGCTCTGGGAAACGAAAAAATCGTCCGCACGATGCCGAATACGCCTTCGCAGATCGGGCGCGGAATGACGGCTTGGACTTGCACGGAAAAGGTTTCGGGTGCGGAGCGCGAGCAGGTAAAATCGCTCCTTACCGCTTTGGGGCGCGAACTTTTTGTCGAAACGGAAAATATGATTGATATGGCGACTTCGCTTTCGGCAACGGGACCGACCTATATTTTTCTCGTGATGGAAGCCCTGACCGATGCCGGCGTGCATATGGGATTTTCGCGCGATATGTCGAAAAAACTCGTCCAGGAAATGATGCTCGGCTCGGTGCTGTTTGCGATGGAATCGGACAAGCATCCGGCGGAACTCAGAAATATGGTTACAAGTCCGGGCGGAACGTCTGCCGAAGCGATTTATCAGATGGAAAAAGGAACTCTGCGAACCGTGCTTTCAAAAGCGGTTTTTGCCGCCTATCAAAAAGCAGTCGCGCTCGGCGCAAAAGATTGAGCAAAAAACTTTCAAAGCCCGGTCTTATAAATTTGCTATTATTATAAAATAATTCAGTTCAACTATTTACAGTAGAATACCGGAAACAAACAAGCAAAAGTAACTGTTTCGGCTGTTCAAGCAGAATTTGATAAAAATCCACGAATTCCCGCGAATTTTTTCTAAAACTTTGCGGGAAATTATGTTAATCTATTTCAAATCTAAAACGTGTCAAAGAAACCCTTAAATCAAGAACTTTTCGACGAACCGTACCGTTTTGAATTTTTTCAAGCCGTGCGGCTTCTCGAAAAAATCCATCCCGAACGAAAAGCGGTCGGACTCGAAGCGATGCCGCAGGATGAAATCGTGCGTTTTCGTTCGCACGTTTCCTTCAATTTTCCTGCCAGCGAAATTCAAAAAATAGAAGAATCATTTGATGAACTCAATGATGAAAAAAAACTGGAAATGTTCGTCAATTTTATGGGAATGGTCGGGATGAGCGGCGTGATGCCTCTGCCATATACCGAGATGATTGCCAGCCGTGCGCGTTACAAAGATTTTTCGATGTGGTCGTTTATGGATATGTTCACGCACCGGATGGTTTCGATGTTTTTTCGGGCGTGGGAAAAATATCGTTTTCCGATCGGATACGAGCGCGGGCAGGATAAATTTACCAGTTATTTATTCGATTTTACCGGATTGGGAACAAACGGTTTGCGCGGCAGAATGAGTTTGGAAGACGAATCTCTTTTGCCGTACAGCGGTTTGATCGCGCAAAAACCGCATTCGTCAAACGCGCTGGCAAATATTTTGGCGGATTACTTCGGCGTTACGGCAAAAATTTTGCAGTTCTTCGGTCAATGGTTAGATTTAGATACAGAAAGCATCACCAGACTCGGCGCGGCAAACAGCACGCTGAGTCGAACCGCGATTATCGGAACGCGCATCTGGGAACAACAATCGAAATTTCGTGTAGTTTTGGGAGCAATGTCCTTTAAAGAATTTCAGGCTTTTTTGCCGAATGGAACGGCGCATAAACCTCTGAAATCAATCGTGCGTTTTATGACCGGATTGGAGTTCGATTTCGATGTCCGGCTCGTTCTGCAAGCCAAACAAGTTCCGGGCTGCATTTTAACAACCCGCGCCCTGCGCCGTCCGATGCTCGGCTGGAGTTCCTGGCTTAAAACACAGCCGTTTGAGGAAGATGACGATCAGGTTATTTTGCAAATAAAATAAACAAAAAAAGCGAAACAAAGATAAGATTTTTGCTCGTAATAATCAAGCAATTCAAATTATAAAAGGAGACATATCAATGAACGTAAACTTAAAGTCACTTGTCGGAAGACTGAACGATACTTGTCGGGGAGCATTGGAAGGTGCTGCCGGATTGTGTCTTTCGCGCACCAACTATGATGTTGAAATCGAGCATCTTTTAGCAAAATTACTGGAAGAAGAAGATACGGATTTGCATAAAATCTGCCGTCAATACGAGGTAAATATTGATCGTCTGTCAAAAGACGTGAACACCGCTCTTGATCGCCTGAAGACGGGAAACAATCGGAATCCGGGTTTGAGTCCGCGCATTCCGAAGCTCGTGCAGGACGCGTGGCTGCACGCTTCGATTGATTTCGGCGCGGCGCGTGTGCGCTCCGGTCATATTATTTTATCCTTGCTCGTGGACGAAGATTTTGCGCGGCAGGCGCGCGATATTTCCCGCGAATTCACGCATATTTCGGTCGAAGCTCTGCAAAAGGAATTACCCGATATTACATTTGATTCGGCGGAAGCCCGAAATGCGATGGCTTTGGGCGAAACCGGCGGTGCTTCAAACGGAAATCAGGTTGTGCCAGGTCCGGGCAAAACCAAAGCGTTGGATCAATACACCGAAGATTTGACCGGAAAAGCTCTTGCCGGAAAGATTGATCCGATCTTGGGGCGCGATTTCGAGATTCGCCAGATCGTTGATATTTTAACGCGCCGCCGTCAGAATAATCCGATTTTAACGGGCGAAGCGGGCGTTGGTAAAACTGCCGTCGTCGAAGGTTTTGCCTTGAGAATCGCGCAGGGCGACGTTCCCGAACCGCTTAAAA
This sequence comes from uncultured Blastocatellaceae bacterium, assembly GCA_964444245.1. Lineage (GTDB taxonomy): Bacteria > Acidobacteriota > Blastocatellia > Pyrinomonadales > Pyrinomonadaceae > JAHCHG01. The sequence continues at coordinate 7,579 of CAYUGW010000118.1, forward strand.
ATGTTGCGGTCAGAACTTTGGATTTAGGTCTTCTGCAAGCGGGCGCAGGAATCAAAGGCGAATTTGAAAATCGCTTAAAGTCTGTAATTGATGAAGTAAAAGCATCGCCGCAGCCGATTATTATGTTCATAGACGAAGCGCACACAATGATCGGCGCGGGCGGCGCGGCAGGTCAAAATGATGCGGCAAACCTTTTGAAACCCGCTCTGGCACGCGGCGAACTGCGCACAATCGCGGCGACGACCTGGGCGGAATATAAGAAATATTTTGAAAAAGATGCGGCACTTGCAAGAAGATTTCAGGTCGTTAAAGTTGACGAACCCGACGAAGAAAAAGCGATTTCGATGATGCGCGGAATCGCCGACATAATGGAGCAGCATCACAACGTACGCATTTTGGATGAAGCCGTTGTGGACTGCGTCAAACTCTCGCACCGCTACATTACCGGTCGCCAGCTTCCCGATAAATCGGTTTCCGTTTTAGACACGGCGTGCGCCAAGGTCGCCATCGGACAAGGCGCGACTCCGGCGACGGTCGAAGACGCGACGCGAAGGATTCAAAACTTAACATCCGAAATCAATTCGCTCGAGCGCGAACAGGTAACGGGCACGGATCACGACGAGCGGCTCGAGGAATTACAAGCGAAAAGAGCGGAAACCGAAGAAGAACTCGCCGTTTTAAATGAACAGTGGGAAAAGGAAAAAGATCTGGTCGCGCAAATTCAAACGATTCGCACCAAACTCGAACTTTCCAGACTCGACGCAAAACTTCCCTTTGACGAAACTTCAAATATGGATGCGGCGGAAATTGACTCTCCCGAAACTGCCGCCGCGGCAACAGCTGAAACTGCTGCTGCTGCCGCAACTGCCGAAACTTCCGCCTCGACGGGCGGCGAAGGAACTGCTCCGGCAATGACCGAAGAAGCAACTCAGGAAATTACGACCGGAAAAGCCGAAGATACCGATTTTCTAAAATCCGAACTCAAACGCCTGACCGCCGAACTCCACGAAGTTCAGGGCGAAACGCCCTTGATGCAGCCGGTCGTTAATTCGCAGACGGTTGCCGAAATCATTTCGGGCTGGACGGGAATTCCGATCGGAAAAATGGTGGCGGATGAAATTCACGCGGTTTTGAATTTGAAACACACGCTCGGCGAAAGAGTTCTCGGACAAGATCACGCGCTGCACGAAATTGCCGAACGCATTAAAACTTCGCGCGCCGGTTTGACCGATCCGAAACGTCCGATCGGGGTTTTCCTGCTCGTCGGAACGTCCGGTGTCGGCAAGACCGAAACCGCACTCGCGCTGGCAGATTCGCTCTACGGCGGCGAACGCAATCTGATTTCGATCAATATGAGCGAATATCAGGAAGCGC
>CAYUGW010000118.1:8962-9685 GCA_964444245.1 uncultured Blastocatellaceae bacterium
TATGTCGGCTACGGCGAAGGCGGCGTTTTAACCGAAGCCGTCAGAAGAAAACCGTATTCGGTCGTTCTGCTCGATGAAGTCGAAAAAGCGCATTCGGACGTGATGGAACTTTTCTATCAGGTTTTTGACAAGGGCGTTTTGGAAGACGGCGAAGGACGCGAGATCGATTTCAAAAATTGTGTAATTTTGCTGACTTCAAACATCGGCACCGACACGATTATGAAACTTTGCGCCGATCCCGATACCAAACCCGATCCGGACGGATTACTGGAAACAATTCGCCCCGAACTCGTCGCGGCATTCAAACCCGCGCTTTTGGGAAGAATGGTCACAGTTCCCTATTATCCGATTTCCGATGATATTATGCGCGAGATTATCAAACTCCAACTCGGCAAAATCAAAGATCGTATTGCGAAAAATCACAATGCGAAATTTACTTATGACGATTCGGTGATCGATACGATTTCAGCCCGCTGCACGGATGTCGATTCCGGCGCGCGCAATGTCTATAACATCCTGACCGGAACGATGCTGCCGGAAATGTCCGGCGAAGTTCTGTCGAGAATGGCGGACGGCGACGGCATCAAATCGGTTCACGTTTCCGTCGGTGAAGATTCTAAATTCACCTACCAAATAGTTTAAGCCGAGCGGCTGAAAACTTGTCTTGAGATGCAGATCGGTGTTTGGATAAAATTGTTTCGATAATTTTCTGATGCCGATCTG
>CAYUGW010000119.1:0-9676 GCA_964444245.1 uncultured Blastocatellaceae bacterium
ACGGGCTAAAACCCAAATCTCGTTAGTTAATTTAATCTGACAAAGTAGAATTAAGCAGGCGGTTTTTGACCGCCGATCTTGATTTTATCAAACACCGGCGGTCAAAGACCGCCTGCTTAACGATGATTATTTGTTTTCAACAACTTAATATAATACTGATTTAAATCAAAAAACCACTGCGAAACTATCGAGTTTCGGAGTGGTTTTTAATTTGAAATCTGAAATCTGAAATCTGAAATCTGCTCAGGTTTGCATCGAAGCAAGAAATTCGCTGTTTGATTTCGATTTCGACAATCTTTCCAGAACGACTTCCATCTGCTCGACCGGCGAAAGCGGATTAAGAACGCGGCGCATAACCCAGATCCGGTTAAGATCGTCGGGCGAAAGAAGCAGTTCTTCCTTGCGCGTGCCGCTTCTTTGCAGATCAATCGCGGGAAACAGGCGTTTGTCGGACAATCTGCGGTCGAGATGAATTTCCGAGTTGCCCGTTCCTTTAAATTCTTCAAAAATCACGTCGTCCATACGCGAACCCGTATCGATCAGAGCGGTCGCAATAATCGTTAAACTTCCACCTTCTTCAATGTTTCGCGCCGCGCCGAAAAAGCGTTTCGGGCGTTGCAGTGCGTTTGAATCGATACCGCCGGAGAGAATCTTGCCCGAAGGCGGCACGACCGCATTGTGTGCTCTTGCCAGACGCGTGATCGAATCGAGCAGAATCACCACGTCGCGTTTATGTTCGACGAGGCGTTTCGCTTTTTCGATGACCATATCGGCAACCTGCACGTGGCGCGTCGGCGGTTCGTCAAATGTCGAACTGATGACTTCGCCTTTGACCGACCGCTGCATATCGGTAACTTCTTCCGGTCGTTCGTCAATCAGCAGAACGATCAGAGTAACTTCCGGGTGATTTTCGGTTACGGAATTGGCGATCGATTGCAAGATCATCGTTTTCCCGGTGCGCGGCGGCGCGACGATCAGAGCGCGCTGCCCTTTACCGATCGGTGTAACCAGATCGATGACACGCGCCGAAACTTTGTCGGGCGTGGTTTCCATCTTGAGCTGTTCGTCGGGGTAGAGCGGTGTCAGATTATCGAAAAATATCTTTTCGCGGGCTTGCTCGGGTGCTTCAAAGTTAATCGCTTCGACCTTGATCAAAGCAAAATACCGCTCGCCTTCCTTCGGCGGACGAATTTGCCCGGAAACCGTATCGCCCGTGCGCAAATCGAATTTGCGAATCTGCGACGGAGAAACATAAATATCATCGGGTCCCGGCAGATAATTGTATTCCGGCGCACGAAGAAAACCGAAGCCGTCGGGCAACGTTTCCAAAACGCCTTGCGAAAAAATCAGACCGCTTTTTTCGGTTTGCGCCGCCAGGACTTTAAAGATCAATTCCTGCTTACGCATCCCGGACGCGCCTTCGACTTCCATTTCCTTGGCAACCTGCGTCAATTCGGAAATAGACATTTCCTTGAGTTCGGCTAAATCCAAAGTATCTTCGGCAGGTTGATGTTTCCCGCGGTTATTGGCGTTTTTATCTTTATCCTTGGATTTGGTATCTTTGACAGATATTTCTTCCTTGACTTCCTCGGCTTCATTTTCAAAACCGTTTTCTTCTTGCTTGCTCGCTTTTTTCGCCTTGCTCGGCGTTTTTTTGTTCTGTGTAGTTGTTTTGGTAGCCATTTTAATTGTCCGTTTAATATGGAAAGTTTTTAATATTTTTGACGATTTTAGTATTATTCATAAGGCAGGACTTTAGCCTTTTAAAATTTATTGAAATGCTAAACTCGTTGATAAATTTGATATGGAAATTCCGTCGTGATGAATTTGAAAAAGTCCGAAAACTTAAGCCAATACCCTGAGTTTTTTGGGATATTTAATTATTACTCTATTTAATTGAATAAATCAACTCTTTTATTTATTTTTTTTACAAATTCCCCTGTATTTCCCTCCAAACCTCGGCTTTTCCTTTACCGGATACGGCTGAAAACGCAATAATCCGGCTGCCGCGAAGAGTTTTTTCTATTTCCTGTAAACTTTTGATTAATTTATTACCGGAAAGTTTGTCCGCTTTTGTGGCAACTACAATATGATTTTTTTCATTGTAAACGAGCCATTCATGCAGTTGAATATCGAGGGCAGTCGGCGCGTGGCGCGAATCGACGAGCTGAATCGAGAGCTTCAGTTCTTCTCTTTCGGCAAGATATTCTTCCGCCATCACGCCCCAATCGGCTCGCATCGTTTTGGAAACCTTGGCATAACCGTAGCCCGGAAGATCAACAAAATAAAACCTTTCGTTGATTAAAAAAAAGTTGATCGATTGCGTTCTGCCCGGCGTGTTGGATGTTCGCGCCAGACCTTTTCTCTGCAAAAGCGAATTTATCAAGCTCGATTTCCCGACATTGGAACGCCCGAGAAAAGAGATTTCCGGCAAACCGTCCTCAACCCAATGACTCTGTTCAAACGCGCTTTTGACAAACTCTGCCGAAGAAATTTTCATAAATTTCGAGTTTAGCGCGAAAAGGAAGTTTAAGAAAACTCCTTTTTTCATTTTTTTTCGATTATAAATTAAAAATAGCTGTGTTACATCAAATTTGATATAACACAGCTATTTTTAAACTACGGCTTAAATTCATTCAACCGTCGCTGAAATTTCCGTCGTCGGAGAATCGGTTTTCCAGACCGGCGGAGTTTCGGCAACGATTATTTCTTCGACCTTATCTTCGAGGACGATTGTCAAAACTTCGTCAATCGCGTCAACCGCGTGAATCGTCAGGTCTTCCAAAACTTCTTCCGGCACATCTGCTAAATCTTTTTCGTTGTCCTTCGGAATAATGATCGTTTTTAGTCCAAAACGATGCGCGGCGAGGAGTTTTTCCTTTAGACCGCCGATCGGCAGAACCTTGCCGCGCAAGGTGATTTCGCCCGTCATCGCGACATTATGCCGCGCCGGTCTTCCCGTCAGAGCCGAAACCATTGCGGTTGCCAGAGTGATTCCCGCGCTCGGTCCGTCTTTCGGAATCGCGCCTTCGGGAACGTGTATGTGCAAATCCATCTCGCGGAATTTGTCGTGATCTATGCCGATTTTTTCGGCGCGTGTGCGGACGCAGGTCAGAGCGGCGCGTGCCGATTCCTGCATCACTTCGCCGAGTTTTCCGGTCAGAGTTACGTCGCCCTTGCCTTTGACGAGCGTCGTTTCGACCTGCAAAACGTCGCCGCCGACTTCCGTCCAAGCCAGACCGTTGACCAGACCGACCTCGCTCTTTCGCGCAATGTCCTGTTTGCGGTAGCGAATTGTTCCGAGCAGTTCGCGTACTTTTTCGGCATCAATAACTTCTTTGAAATCTTCGCTTTGCTCGGAAGTAACGAATTTTCGCGCGACTTTTCTCAGACACGAACCGATCTGGCGTTCGAGATTTCTCACGCCCGCTTCGCGTGTGTAATGGCGAATGATTTCCAAAACGCCGTCGTCGGTAAATTTAACCTTTTCCGCATCCAGACCGTTTCCTTCGGCTTGTTTGCGAATCAGATGGCGTTTGGCAATCTCGACCTTTTCGCGTTCCGTATAACCGGAAAGATTCAAAACTTCCAGACGATCTTGGAGCGCGGGCGGAATCGTATGCAGAACATTGGCGGTCGCAATAAAGAAAACCTGCGACAGATCGTAATCTACGTCCAGATAATGATCGCGGAATGTATTGTTTTGTTCAGGATCGAGAACTTCGAGTAGTGCCGCCGACGGATCGCCGCGAAAATCTTTGCCGAGTTTATCAACTTCGTCTAGTAAAATCACGGGATTTACCGTTCCGGAGCGTTTCATCAATTGAACGATCTGTCCGGGCAATGCGCCGATATAAGTCCGGCGATGCCCGCGAATTTCGGCTTCGTCGTGAACGCCGCCCAATGAAAGCCGAACGAATTTTCTGCCCGTCGCATTGGCGATTGATTTTCCAAGCGAAGTTTTCCCGACTCCGGGCGCACCGACAAAGCAGAGAATCGTTCCTTTCGGATTTTTAACGAGTTGGCGAACCGCCAGATATTCCAGAATGCGTTCCTTGATTTTTTCCAGCCCGTAATGATCTTCATTCAAGACATTTTCGGCTTCATTCAGATCGTTGATTTCTTCGGAAGCTTCCTTCCAGGGGACATTTATCAGCCAATCGAGATAAGTTCGTGCAACCGTGCTTTCGGCGGACATCGGCGGCATCGCTTCGAGGCGGGCAAATTCCTGCATCGCTTTGTCTTTCGCTTCTTCGGTCATTCCGGCTTCTTCGATCTTTTTCTTTAATTCGTCGAGTTCCGCCTTGTCGTCCTTGCGTCCGAGTTCTTTGTGAATCGCTTTGATCTGTTCGTTCAGATAATATTCGCGCTGATGCTTGTCCATCTGCTTTTTCGTGCGCGCGTGAACCGTTCGGTCGAGCTGTTTTTTCTCGATTTCGACTTCGAGAATTTCCATCAATCTTTGCAGACGTTCCTGCACCGAAACCATTTCGAGCAGTTTTTGTTTTTCGTCAACATCAATCCGCAGATGCGAACTCATCGAATCGGCGATCTGCGCGGCGGAAATTCCGCGAAGTGAAGCGTGCAGAGCGTCCGTATAAGCATCGGGCGACACGCGCAGGAATTGTTCGACCAAACCGTGAATTTTCTGCAAAAGTCCGTCGGTGCGGTAGCCGGATTCGTCAACCGATTGGATTTTTCGCACCATCGCGTAAAACATTCCTTCGCCGTCCTGCTCGAATCTGACGGCTTGCCCGCGTTCTCTGCCTTCGACGACGACCTTGATCTGCCCGTTTTCCTGCTTTTGCGCCTGAAGGATTCTGCCGAGCGTGCCGACCTGATAAATCTGTTCGGTGTTCGGTTCGTCAACTGTCGCGTCGTGCTGCGTGGCAAGAAAAATATTTCTCTCACCGTTCATCGCCTGTTCTAAAGCTTTGACCGAACTCGGTCGCCCGATCTTAAAAGCAACTTTGGTAAATGGAAAAATAACAACATCGCGGATTGGAACCATCGGATAACGCGAAATATCCGTCGGCATTTGATCTGTAAATTCTTGCATATTTTAAAACTCTTTTTTTGTGAAATTTGATTATATGAAATGTCTAATCAAAAGTTATTTCAATTTTTTTTCTGCTGGATATTTATTGTAGAACATTTGGTCGGCGTAAAGCTAGTTTTCAAGGGGAAACTGAAAATAAAAAAATCGTAAGACTCAAGTTTAATCAAGGGTTTCACTTTTTAATTTTGTCAGTCATTTGGAAGTTTCGCTATAAATTCCCGGCATTTAACTGTCAAAGGATGATTTTCGCCCAGTGTAGTTCTTAAAGTATTCAACGCTTCTGACAGTATTTCCCTCGCTTCCCGGAATCGCTCTTGAAACATCAAATTTTCGCCGAGATACATTTTTATCTCCGCTGTATAAGGGTGTTCGCTGCCCATACCTTTTTTTCTCGTTTCCAAAGCCTTGCGAAGTAAATCTTCACCTTCTTTTTCTCTATTTGTTTTTGTATAGATTTTTCCTAAAACTATTTGCGACCGGGCAAAGTCAGGATGATCGGCAGGTAATACTTTTTTTTGAAGCTGCGATGCTTTATTGACTTTCTCCAGAGCTTTTTCATAATTTCCCTGCAAATAATTAACATCCGCCCAGGCGATCAGCGGGTAAGCGGCAAACGGATGCTCTTCACCTGCGGTTTCCGTAATAATCTCAAAAGACTTTTCAAGCTCCGTTTCCGCCTGCGAATGCTCACCCGAATCCTTTAGTACATTGCCAATATTTCCGATTATCATACCCGTTTCTAAAGTCGGTTCATTCGATATTTTTTCCAGCCCGGCTAGCGATTGCCGGTGAAATTGTAAGGCTTTTTGCAAATCGCCGCGATCTTGATTGACAATCCCGATATTACTCAAAACTATGGTCGAAACTATGGCTTCCAGCCCGGAAAGTTTGTTGGCGTATTCAAGAGCTTCGTAAAACAATTTTTCCGCTTCATTAACATTTCCCTTGCTTTTTCTGATCAGCCCCAAATTATTAAGGGCGATTGCCAGCCATTTGTTGCTTTCTTCACCTAAGACCGTTTCATTAGAATGAAATATATTGATTGCTTTTCGATATAAATTTTCCGCTTCCTCAAACTTAGCTTGTAACAACAATGAGTCCGCTAAGACAATGACGGCTCTCATAGTTCGCGGGTCTTCCGCCCCAAAAACGTTTGTAAAATTTTCCAACGAACTTCGGAGTTGTTTTTCGGCATCAACGCTGCGCCCCTGTCCCATATAGGTCATACCGAGCGTCAACCTGATTTCACCTTGAATCTCGGGTTCTCCGGCAAGTTCCGTTTCGATCCTTTCGGCGGCTTTATCAACCGCTTCTCCGATGGTTGCCTTTCGATTTCTTTCCGGGTTTGATGAAAGCCAGTGCGGATTGGAAAAATTCAGTACATTTTGTAAAAACTTATTGATTTTTTGAGCTTTAGCGGCTTCCGCCTGTGCTTGACGGGCTTGCCAGAGCGTTGCCAGCACACCGCCGATGATTGCCAGAAAAACCAATCCTGCAGCCACGACCGTTAAACTGTTTCTTTTGATAAATTTACTTGTCCGGTATGAAAATGTATCGGGACGCGCCGCGACCGGTAAGCCTTTTTGATGTCTTTTGATATCCTCGGAAAAATTCTCCGCCGAAGAATAGCGTCTTTCCGGCTCTTTTTTGAGAGCTTTGAAGATGATATTGTCCAAATCACCTTTTAAAGCGTGTGAGCTTATATTATTTTTGGGCAAAGAGGTTTGGCGCAATTTGCTGAAATCGGTCGGAATTTTCGTCTGTTTGGTTTGATTTTCCGGCTTGCTGTTTTCTATCTTAACTTCCGTTTCTGCCCGCGTTTTTTCATGAAATATTCTCGATGAAGTTTCGATAATTTCCGAAGGCAGCGGCGGCTCGCTTTCGATAACCGCCCGGTAAATCTCGCTTAAATTATCTTCCTTTTGCTGAAACGGACGATGACCGCTGAGAAGTTCGTAGAGAATTACGCCTAAGGAATAAATATCCGTTGCTGTCGTAACACTTTTGTGTTGCAGTTGTTCGGGCGAAGCATATGTTGGTGTCATCGCGCCCAGTTTTGTAACAGTTGCGGAATTTGATTTTTCCAGATCCGCTGAAAGAATTTTTGAAATGCCGAAATCCAGCAATTTCGGAGTTCCGTCAACGCTTACGAGAATATTCGAAGGCTTCAAATCCCTGTGAACGATCAAATTCCGGTGAGCAAAATCCACCGCCGAACAGACTTTTTTAAATAGATCGAGCCTTTGATTCAAATCGAGACTTTGCCGGTCACAAAACACATCAATCGGCTCGCCTTCGACATATTCCATCGCAATATAGGGAATTTTATCGTCAGTCGTTCCGGCATCAAGCAGACGGGCGATAAACGGATGTTCGAGAGAAGCGAGAATTTCGCGTTCCTGCTGAAAACGGCGGCGCAGAGCGGCAGTGTTCATCTCGCGTTTTAATAACTTCAGCGCGACGCGTTGAGAGAATTTTCCGTCCGATCGCTCCGCCAGATAAACCGCACCCATTCCGCCGAAACCGAGTTCGCGGACGATTCTGTAAACGCCGATTTGCTGACCGATCAGAAGATTTTGTTCGTCGTCATCGAAAAAATCCTTCGAGAATTCGACCGCCGACAGATTCATTGATGCTTCGGCTTCTTCTTCAAAGGCAAGCAGAGATTCGATCTCTTGCAGAATTTCCTGTTCAAAACCGGAATTTTCCAGATATTCCCGCCTTTTTGCAGGTTCAATGGCTAGAACATCTTCCAGTATTTCGCTTACTTTGCCGCTGGTGTCGCGTTTCTTTTTCATTTTGAAAAATCCTTTTTTTGTTATTTTATATGTGCGTTATGAATAGAAAATAAGCCAAAATAAATTATTTTTGTGAAGATTTTTCAAATTTGATTTAGTTCCCGGTAAAGCCAGAGACGCGCCGCCCGCCATTTGCGGACGACGGTTCTTTCCGAAATGTCCAGAGCTTCGGCGATTTCAATATTGCTCAAACCGCCGAAAAATCGCATTTCGACAATTTTTGACTGTTGATCGTTAATTTTCGCCAATTGCTCCAGAACTGCGTCCAGCGCAAGGATCGAATCGGCACGATCTTCGGCTGAAATCTGCACATCGTCAATCGAAAAATGAACCGGATTATTTCCGCGTTTATGGGCGGCTCGGGTTCGTGCGTGCTGGACGAGAATCTGCCGCATCAGATGCGAAGCGATCCCGTAGAAATGACTCCGGTTTTTCCAATCAATGCCGGATTGTTCGCTTATTTTAACAAAAGCTTCATGAACCAGAGCCGTCGGCTGCAACGTATGATTTGAGCGTTCCCGCGACATCAAAATGCGGGCTTGCCGTTTTAGTTCGGTATAGACAAACGGCATCAGACGCTCTTTTGCTTCCTGATCGCCGTCGTTCCAAGCCTGCAAAATCTGCGTAATTTCCGTTTTTTTATGACGATCCATAAACACTTGTATGAGCGGGTTTTGTTATAAACGAATTTTATCCTATTTTTCTGCAAACTCAAATAGTTTTATATTATTTGGCGGTTTTATAAAAGATTCTGCACATACTCAGACAGAAAAGCCAAAATTTTTTTATTTTGAGGAGAAAATTATGCAGAACATTAAAAAATATTTCAAAAAACTTTTTGTTGCGGCAATTTTTGTCGTAACGATTTCAATCATCAGCGTTTCGGCGGCAACATTCACTGTAACAAATTCAAATGACAGCGGCACGGGCAGCCTGCGTGAGGCGTTAAGTCAGGCAAACTCGAACGGGCAAGACGACACGATCAACTTTGACGCGGCGTTTTTCAACCAACCGCGCACGATAACTTTGACGACCGGCGAATTACTCATAACCAGAGACGGAACGGTTGGCAACGGCGTTCCGGGCAGGCTGTTGACCATCAACGGACCCGGCGCGAATCTTTTGACGATCAGCGGCAATAGCGCGAGCCGCGTGTTTTATGTATCGTCGCACGGCAATTTGGTGATGAGCGGACTTACCGTCAGAGACGGCAACGGTGTCGGAACGGAGTTTAATAATTTTGGCGGCGGAATGCTCGCTACCAACGCGTATATATCGCTCTCGAACGTGACGTTCAGAAATAATTCAGTAACCGATTCCGGCGGCGCAATTTATTTTCACGCTACTTCGACCTTTTCGATGACCGATTCGCTCGTAACGGAGAATTTCGCCGCTGAAGTTGGCGGAGGCATCTTTGCGCCCATTTCCAACACCAGCACGGTGACAATAAGAAGCACGACGATCTCAAATAATTCAGCCGATAGACGAATCGGCGGATTGGGAGTCGCAAACGGAACGGTGACGATTGAAAACAGTTTGATCACGGGAAACCGGGCGGGTTTGACTACTGCCGGAAGCCAAGCCGGCGGACTGTCGCTTTTTTTCACTCCCGCGACCATTACGGACACGACGATCTCAAATAATACCGCTGGAAATCCCGGCATCGGCGGCATTTGGGGCGGTGTTCATGCTGAATCAACTTCAAATAATCCGATAGTCTTCAGAAGAGTAACCGTCAGCGGCAACAAGTCTTATACCTGCTGTGGAAACGGCGGCGGCGGAATGTATCTGCGCCCCGCCGTCGGCAACGGTGCGATCA
>CAYUGW010000120.1:0-9672 GCA_964444245.1 uncultured Blastocatellaceae bacterium
AAACTTTTTATCTTATAAGAATAATGGAATTTTATTTATCTTGCGACTATCTCGCCATTTTTGCAAAGTGTGTAAAAAACTGGACTGAAAACCAAATATTTGATAGATTGACAAGCAGGAATTGATTCAATAAATAATTAGAATTTCCCCCTTTTTTAAATTTTTGATATTCAATTACTGAAAATCAGTTTTTATTGACACTTTTCTTTTTTTATTGCGGGATGAAAAAAGATTCGTTTTCGACCATCAAAAATACGTCGGGAAATGCCTATCCGTTCGAGAAGGCACGGATAAGACTGCGCTCAAACGGCGTAAGAAGTATATCCGAAGAAAAATTGTGGGAAATTTTCGCCGATGTTAAGCAAAAACTCGGCGAAGGAATGTCCGGCGCGGCAGAGAAAATTCTGACGAATATGCTGGAAAATTATACTCACACACAGGAAACGGAAGCCAAATTTCGCCGTCTTCTTTCCTACACATTTGAAACGCAGGGACGTTATAAAAAAGCTCTCGAAGTCATCGAAAAATACGATGACGACGATATTCTGGGCGAACTCGAAGCGGAAACGGCTCTTTCCGTTTTGGCGCAGCTTGCCATTTCATACAACAATTCAAAGGATTATCCGAAAGCCGTCGCTTTACTGAATTTCGCTCTGGAAGAAGCCAAAAATCTGCATTTGCAGCAATTATACGGCGAAATTTACGTTGCTCTGGCGCGCGTCTATCGCAAATTAAACGAATTTCCGATTGCCCGCGATCACGCCGAAAAAGGTTTAAGCGCGTATCGCGAAGACGGCGATTGGCACGGAATGGCAAACGCCTACCATATGCTGGCGATGACCTATCATCAGGAAGGCAACAGCGAAAAAGCGATCGAGTATTTCCAACTGGCGATAAAAATTACGGGTGCGCGCAGTGCGCCGTTTCTGCTCGGCAAACTCTATTCGGATATGTCGGGCGCGTATTGGTTTCTTCGCCGCCCGCAGGACGGAATAGATTGCCTTGAAAAATCGATTAAATTTTTCGAGCAAACCGAACATAAAATTCAATCCATCGCCGCGTATAATAATCTCGGTATAAATCTGATGCTGCTCGGCGATTGGGAACGCGCCGAAGATGTGATCAAACAATCGCTCGATCTGGCAATTGACGTAAATCACGCGCACGTTGCCGGAATTTTGGATTCTCTCGGTGAACTTAAATTGCTGCGCGGCGAACTCGAAGAAGCGCAGCAATTGCTCGAACAAGGCGTAGAGGTTGCCGTCGAACACCAGAAAGAATGGTATGCAATTCAGGCAATGCGAAATCTTGCGCGGTGTTTTCTGGCGCAGGGAAAACTCCAACAAGCCGAAGAAAAAGCGCGGGAAACTTTGGAAATCTGCAAAAAAATCGGTGAAAGCCAGATTGCGAATATGGCAAATCTGGTTTTGGCGGAAGTTCATCTGGAAGAAAATAAACTTGCCGAATGCGAAAACGAATTGAGTTTGATCGAAGAAAACGAACCTAATTCCGATTTTTTCGTGCTTGGAAACATCCAGAGAATTCGCGGGCTGCTTGCCCTGAAAGTTCAGGACGAAGAAATTGCCGTCCATCATTTCAGCCGCAGTTTGACGATTTTTGAAGCCGCCGATGATCTTTATCACACGGCTCTGGCAAATTTTCTAATCGGTCAGACCCTATCGAAAAACAGTCCGGAAAAAGCGCGAAAAAATCTTTTGTCCGCCGCCGACACCTTCGGGCGGCTCGGCATCAAACCGTTTTTGGAAATAATCGGGGGAATCCTTGAAAATCTCAAAAATCTCAAACCGGCGCACGCGCCCGAATTTAATGAAAAGCGCGCAAACACGGCGGTTTCACAACTTTTAATGCTTCGCCTCGCCGAAGCGACCGCTTCACGTGAACTGATTTTCCGCGAACTGATCGCCGTTTTGCAGCAGGAAAGCAAAGCGAAAAAAATTATCATCGCCGAATTTAACGACCAAAAAAGACTTTTTCCGTTTATCACGCACGGCTATACGCCTCAGGAGAGTATGGAAATTGTTACCAAACTTCAGGAAGCAACCGAAAAAAATGCGACGGAAAGTTTCTCCAAAACAAAAAATCTCAGAGTTTTTAATCTGCGTGCGCCGAGTGCCGCACCTGCGTTTTTGATAATTTCGCCCGAATCCGGCGCGGTTTTAAATGACGAAGCTTCGATTCAGCCGCTTCTTCGAGTTGTCGAACTCGGAATGGACGTGTGCGCCCTGCGCGATAAAGATAAACACCAGCAAACCGAACACGACATAAGTCCTTTTACATCAAACTCTCTGATGCCCGGATTTATTCATTCTTCGCCGGCAATGTCGGCTCTGGTCGAAGAAGTCTATAAAATCCGCTCGTCGGACGTGACGGTTCTCGTAACGGGCGAATCGGGAACGGGAAAGGAACTCGTCTCCCGCGCAATTCACACGATTTCCAGCCGTAAAGATAAGGTTTTTATACCGTTTAACTGCACGGCAGTTCCCAAAGAATTAGCCGAAGGTCATCTTTTCGGCTACAAAAAAGGCGCGTTTACCGGTGCGGTTGCCGATTCGCAAGGGATGATTCGCGCCGCTGACGGCGGAACTCTGTTTTTAGACGAAATCGGCGATCTGCCGATTGACGTTCAGCCGAAATTATTGCGATTTTTGCAGGAAGGCGAAGTCCAGCCGCTCGGCGAAAAAAGTCCGGTCAAGGTTGACGTGCGGATAATCGCCGCAACGAATATGCCGCTCGAAGAAAAGGTTGCCGACGGCAGTTTCCGCGAAGATTTGTATTACCGCCTGAATGTTATCCGGCTGCGCGTTCCGCCGCTCAGAGAACGCCGCTCGGAAATTCCGCCGATCATCAGCTATTACGTGAATCAATATTCGGCGCGATTCGGCAAACGTGATATTAATATTACGCCGCAAACCATTGATTTATTAATGGTTTGCGAATGGGAAGGAAATGTCCGCCAGCTTTGCAACGAGATTCAAAGAATCGTTGCCCGCGCCGTTGACGGGGAAACAATCACGCCCGAACATCTTTCTCCCGAACTCAAACGAAGCGCAGTTCCGATTTCTTCATCTCTTCATAACGGAACTGCGAAAACGATTACCTCTTTCGATAAATCATTTTCGTCATACAATATCGCCTCAACCAGCGGAACACTCGAAGAAGCGGTCAGCGAACTCGAAACGCAAATGATCAAAGACGCACTCGCCCGCCATAACTGGAACATCTCGCAGTGCGCCCGCGAACTCGGTCTAACAAGGCGCGGTCTGTATCTCAAACTCGAACGCTACGGTATCGAGAAAGCGGCGTGAATTTGAGAAAGATAGATAGGGAGATTTTAGATCGGATTTCAACATTCAAGTTCCGAATTTTTAGTTTTAGAATCCGAAACTGCTGCAAAAACGCCGAATCCCATCAGTAAAAAGAACACCATCACAACTTCGCTGTCGCCTAAATTATAGTGAACCAGACTGCTCGTAAAAAATCCGACCGCGCCGCCGAAACAGCCGAGGATTACGCCGCGTCTGAGTTGAGAAGGGGAGAATTCGGATTTTGGATTTTGGATTTTGGATTTTGGATTGGTTTCGTACTTTGTCTTTTGTCCTTCGTCATTTGTTTCTTCATTTTCTGAAATCCCGGAAATCTCAGAAATCTCCCAATCTCCCAATCTCCCTTTCTCCCCTTCTGCGTTTCGCAGTCCTTTCCACAAAATTCGCAGATAAATTCCAAAAACAAAAAGCCAGAACACAAGTCCGAATAATCCGCGTTCGACCAGCAGTTGAATCGGCGTTGAATGAAAATGGCTCATCGGCAGTTTTCCGTTGTCGAAAAGTCCCCATTTTTCGACGTATTCTTTTTTCGTTACCGTGTCCATCCCGATTCCGAGCAGGAAATGACGCGGATTTTCCGTCCATAAACTTAAACCTTCGCGGTAAACAGTTTGCCGGTAAGTGGTTGATTCGTCAGTTTGGTCAAAAAATCCGACTTCGCGACTCTGCTGCAAAACATACAAACCGACAAGCGCGACCGGCAAAATTATCACGGCTAAAGTCAGCAAAATCTTGCGGTTTCCATTTAATAAAACAATCGCAAACGCCGAGATCAAAAAGGCTAATTGCGAAGCGCGCGTAATCGTTAAAAGCAGCGCAAATGCCATTCCGGCGAGGCAGAAAAGGAGAAGAGGAGAAAGGGAGAAGGGGAGAAAGGGAGAATTTTGGATTTTGGATTTTGGATTTTGGATTTTGGATTCGGGGTTTTCATTTTCATTATTTTTTTCCGAACTGTCGTCACCTGAAATTTGAAATCTGAAATCTGAAACCCCGGAATTCTCCCCATCTCCTTTTCTCCCTTTCTCCCTTTCTGATTTAACCGATGCAATAAAAAGTCCGAAAACGAGCGAAATTATCAATTGCAAAACTTCGGCGTAAGTTGCGTAATGACCGTAAAAACCTTGCGAACGCCAGTTTCGGCTTTTTTTCCAACTTTCGATGCCGAGTTTTTCCAGAGCATTTCCGCCGAGCAGATCCGCGCGTTTTACTTCGACCGTAAAATAAAAATCCGGGCGATAAAAATCAACTTTCGCCCTTTCAACTTTCTCGATTTCCGCAACAAGGTCTTCGGGCGTTCTGATTTTTTTGCCGTTTGCTTTCAAAATCGTGTCGCCTTCCCAGAGCAGAGCTTTTTTCAGCGGGCTTTCTACGCTGATGCCTTGTATTTCCACGCCGCGCCCGAAAATCCTTTCAACCGGTGTCCATAAAACATTGACCATACACGACGCGATAAGGGCAAATACCAAAAATTTCAAAGCGCGAAGATTTCGCACGTTATTGATAACAAAATAAAAGATCAGAAAAAGTGCCGCGCCGCGCAATTTATCGACGGAAACAAGCGGTTCGTAGGAAAAAAAACAGGTAAACACAGTCCAGCCGAAAAATATCCAGAGCGCAATGTCGAGAGGTGTTCTGACAAGCGGCGGGCGCGGCTTTATAAAAAGACGAATTACCCACGCGAGCATTCCGCAAAGCCAGGCGGTTTGCGTTGCGGCAATCGAATGCGGCGCGCTTACAATCATTAAAAACAAAAAAATAAAAGCGATTCGCTCGAGCCGGCGGGCGAGCTTGTTTTCCTGATTTATTCCGGCAAGCGCGTCAATTTTTGTAAGAAAATTTTGCATCGAATCTTTGATTTCTCAAAAAAGTTAAAGGTCTGAAAAAGTTTCGCACAAAGCCGCGCAGGGCGCAAAGATGTTTGATTTAACAAACCATTCTGACTGAATCTTTCACTTAAAGAAAAAATTAAAATACCTACATAAACAGGTGGTGATTGTCGTGAATTAATGACCTATTATTTTTTTGAAAAATGAAAGTGTTTTGATTTTTCGGTTGTAAGATCAAAATCACTAAAATTCGGGAAACGGTAAAAGCAAGATTTAGAGAGTTTGAAAGCCTGTCTTCAAATTTTGCCGAAAAGTTGCATTTTGGGGCGCAATGAACCGTTTCCCGAAACTACATTTTCAGCACTCAATTATTGATTGTAAAAATCAAGTCGTTTTTGACATTCCTACCAAAATCCGAGTAGTCTGACATTTTATTCCTTCATTATGAAAACATCCGAAAAGAATTTGCCGGACGATTTTAACGATTTTGTCGAAAATCTTCTAAAGGAAATCGAAACGGTCGAAGGCTATCTGTCGCCGAACGAGATTCGTTTTCTTGCCTTGCTTGCCGCTTACCCGACCGCTGACGGAGAAATTTTGGAAATCGGCAGTTTCAAAGGAAAATCAACAATTATCCTGGCAAAATCCGCCGCGCTGATTGGTAATGAAACAGTTCACGCCGTTGATCCGATGATCGCGCCGTCGGAAACCGATCCGGATTTGCGCGGCGCGGATTCGTCTTTTCCCGATTTTCAGAAAAATATCGAAAATCATAAGGTCAGCGAAAATATCGAATTTCATCAAAAATTTTCCTACGAACTCGCGCACAACTGGAATAAACCGCTGCGCTTTTTGTGGATTGACGGCGATCATACATATCAGGGAACAAAACTCGATCTGGATGGGTTTGCCGCTCATTTAAGCGACGGCGCGATCGTTGCGATTCACGACGTTCTGCACGAATTCGAGGGCGGAATCCGCGTGTTTATGGAAGATATTCTGCTCTCGCCGAACTTCGGCGCGTGCGGTTTTGTCGGCTCGATTGCGTGGGCGCAGTTTCACAAAGATGAAAAAAAAGGCTGGGAACACCGCGCGCAAAAGATGAAATTATACAAACGCCTGAGCCGCCTGATTCCGTTTGTCGTTTTCAAAAAAGAGCTGAAAGGCGTTGAAAAAAAAATCTACAAACTTTTCCGCTCGCGCGTGCCGCGCAAGCTTCCTAAACCCGAAGAATGGATAAAAAAGGTAAAAAGTTTAAATGTGAAAAAGTGAAAAAGTATTTGATAATATAGCTTTTATGAAAAAAATGAACATTTTTATTCGAAAAAGCTAATAATCAATTGCCAAAAAACTTTTAAACTTTTTCACCTTTTCACTTTATATATGTTAAAAACCGATTTAAATGTAACTGCTGAAATCAAACTTTATTACGATCTTTTCGTGCCGGAAGAAGCAAAAACGCCTGTGCCGCTGCTTATTTCGGTTCACGGCTACGGCGCGCACAAGCATTATATGATGCGTGAAGCCCGCGTCATTGCGCCGGAAAACTTTGCGATTGCTTCAATTCAAGCTCCTAATCAATTTTACCGCGAAGGCAAAGGCGGCGAATATAAGGTCGTTTACGGCTGGCTGACGCACGAAAAATCGGCGGAAGCAGTCGCGCTGCATCATAAATTTGTTTTGGACGTGATCGAAAAACTGACGAATGAAGGCATTATTGATGCGGAAAACATTTATCTTTACGGCTTTTCGCAAGCCTGTGCGCTCAATTTTCGCTTTGCTTTTACGCATCCGGAAATCTTAAAAGGCTTTATCGGCGTTTCCGGCGGAATTCCTTCGGATTTGGAAACGAACGAGATTTACGCGCCGACCGATGCCGATGTTTTATATCTTTACGGCGACACGGACGAATTTTATCCGATCGAGAAATTTCAAGGTTTTGAAAAGAAATTGAGCGAATATCTGCCGAATTTTAAAAGTTTGAATTACAAAGCTCCGCACGAAATCACAAGTGAAATGCGCGAAGATATGCGAAAATGGCTGGAGCGATTTTAGATTTTGGATTTTGGATTTTGGATTGGTTTGAATTTTATCAAAACTGTTTCAATTCAGCTTTAAAATTTTCGGCTTTTGGTTTTCTGTTTCCGCCGCTGTATTATTTAAAGGATGGAAAATATTCTGCGCGATGCTCACAACCGAATAATCCGCGATTTGCGCGTGTCTTTAACCGACCGCTGTAATTTTCGCTGTTTTTATTGTCTGCCGAACGGCGAACCGCCACTCGCTCGGAAAGATACGATTCTGACTTTTGAAGAAATCGTCAAAGTTTGCGAAATTTTCGTGTCTTTGGGAGTTGAAAAAATCCGCTTAACCGGCGGCGAACCGCTTCTGCGGAGAGATGTCGAAAAACTGGTCGAAAAACTCGCTTCGCTAAAAGCAACGGAAAACGGAAAACGGAAAATGGAAAATAAAAATCCAAAATCCAAAATCCAAAATCCAAAATTGCTTGATTTGGCTTTGACGACCAATGGTTTTTCGCTCGTAAAACGCGCCGGACAATTAAAACGCGCCGGATTAGACCGCGTGACGATCTCGCTCGATTCTCTGAAAAAAGAAAATTTCAAACGTATGACGGGCGTTGATAAATTGGAAGAAGTTTTGGAGGCAATCGAAGCGGCGAAAAATGCGGATTTGAATCCGGTTAAAATTAACGCCGTCATCGTGCGCGGGTTTAATGACGACGAACTCGTTGATTTTGCGCGGTTTGCGCGGGAAAATGATCTGGCGATGCGGTTTATCGAATATATGCCGCTCGATTCGGCTCACGAATGGAAACGCGAACAGGTCGTTTCGGCAAAAGAGATTTTTGCAAAAATCGATGAAGTTTTCCCGCTCGAATTAAAAGACGCATCACGCGGCAATGAAACCGCCTGGAAATATAAATTCAAAGACGGAGCAAAAGGCGAGATCGGCATTATCGCGCCGGTTACGCAAATGTTTTGCGGCGCGTGTTCGCGGATTCGTCTGACGGCGGACGGGCAAATCTGCACTTGCCTGTTTTCCGTCAAAGAACACAACTTGCGCGACCGTTTGCGAAGCGGCGCAACCCGTGCGGAAATTGTCGAATTTATTAGAAATGTCGTTTTTCAGAAAGAACCGCGCCATTACATTAACGACACGAAATTTTCACCGGCATCACGCTCGATGAGCTTTATCGGCGGTTGATTTTGAAAGCTGAAAAGCCGTCCGGATTTCAAAGAATCTCACAAAAAAACTGAAATAAAATTTAAAAATCAGACTAGAAGCTATCTCAAAAATAAAATATATGCTTAAGCAAGCGGTCTTTGACCGCGTTTCCCTTATAAATTAATGGTGAAACGCGGTCAGAGACCGCTTGCTTAACGGTGGTTTATATTTTTGAGATAGCTTCTACTAATTCCCGATCGGATCACCCGGCGGATTCGGCAGCGGTTCGGTTTGTTTTCTGGGCGCGTCGGGACGCGTCAGGAATTTTTCGATATTTTCGAGCATCGGTCGGTTAAATTCGCTTTCCTCGCTTCTATTCAGACGGCTTTTCAATTCCGCCCCGATTTTATGCAAACCTTCGGTTGCGACGGCGCGAACCTGCATCTGGGCGTTTTCATTCGATGCCAGATTCATCAAATTTCTGACTGCCGAAATCTGCAAACTGCGCTGTATTTCGGCGTGATAATTATTGCTTGAAACAGGTCTTTTCCAGGTCGCATTAATCAGCGCATCAACAATTTCGCGAAAATGCGGATTGTTTTTATCGCGGGCGTGAAAAGTTATCAGGCGGGCGGCGCGACTCGGTTCGAGCAAACCTTGAATCGTTAGATCAGCCGCGATTTCCGCCGCGCCGAGCGGATCGAAAATCGGATTCGTGCGTTTCGGAAAAGGTTCGGCGCGCTGCGAACCGTAACCGTAAGCCGGCGGCGGAATCAGCTTTAAGATGTTTTCGGAAACGGCTAATTCTTCCGCTTTGATCGTTTCCAAAACCGCTTTGAGAGCTTCACGCTGAATTTGCGCGGGAACGATTTCGGCGATTTTGTCAGGATTTACGGAGTTTTCCGTCTTTACCGCGTAGGAATAATAAACGCCGCCGAGCGATTTGACCGCCGCCGTCAATTGGTAGCGGTGATGCAGATAGAGCGGCAAAAATTGGAGTTCGAGATCGGAAAGCGGCGTTCCCGCCGGAATGTTTTGCAAACCGAAATTGTTCAGACCGATGCGGCGAACCTGCATCGTCCGCCGCAGTTCGGCGACCGGATCGCTGCCGTTGTCCCAGAGATTCGCCAGCGGATGCGCCGCGCCTGCCGGGCGCGTATCGGCATCGGAAATAAAAAGCATTCCTTTGGAAATGCCTTCGCGCAGAATCTTTTCCAGTTCCGCTTTTTCATTCGCGTTTTCGGAAAACTGCGCGTAAGCAAAGCGCGTCGCAATTTTGTCGTATTCGCCGATGCCGACGGCGTAAGCGTTTGAAA
>CAYUGW010000121.1:0-9640 GCA_964444245.1 uncultured Blastocatellaceae bacterium
ACTTCCGAATCATAACGGCTCGAATCGGTTTCCGTCGCGTAGCTCGGCGAAACTTCTTCAATTACTTCGTCCGGCTGACTCCAAGCAGTTTCCGCAGTTTCTTCCGTTTTTTCTTCCGCTTCTGCTGTTTCTTCTGCTGTTTCTGCTTCCGTTTCTTCCGTTTCTGCCGGTTGAGTTTCCTCTGTAGCAGGCGTTTCTTCATAGACGGCTTCAACTTCTTCTTCCGCGGCAGATGTTTCGGGTTGCGATTGAACTTCTTCGATTAGATCATCGTCATACACGGCATAATCAGACTCGATTTCCTCGCTTTCCGGTGTTTCTTCTTCGCTTGAAAAACTGTAGCTTTCTTCCTCTGCGGTTTCCGGTTCGGTTTCCGAAGTTTCAAATTCGTCGGAAACTTCATAAACGGGTTCGTATTCGTCTTCTTCGTCTTCTTCGGTTTCCTGGTAAGAAAAAGGTTCTGCTACTTCAACTTCCTGAATGTCGGATTCTTCCAAAGCGTATGTTTCTTCCGGTTCGGTTTCTTCCTCCTCGGATGTTTCGGGTTCTTTATAATAAAAACTAACCGTTTCTTCAACTACTTCGGTTCGTTCGACGACAAACTCATCTTCTTCTGCCTGTTCTTCGGAGGTTGTTTCAACTTCTTCGACGGCGTAGTCATATTTCGATTCGACTTCTTCTTCTTGTCGATAATCGTCAACCGCCGCGGTTTCAGGCTCTTCGAGCTGCGTCTGACTGCTTTCCGCCGCCGGAGCTGCCGCAACGTAAGAGCTTGCTCTGACGGGTTCTCTCGTATAATTCGAACTTTGCGCCGCCGCCAGAAGTTCGACCGTCAAACCGGCAACGCTGACCAGAGTTTCCAAAGCCTCGACATTGACCTGTTCGTTATTATCGCCGTTGTCGGCGTAAATTGCCGCAACGCCGCGTCCGCGGGCAATCAGCGGAATCGCAAACATCGTTTCCGGCTGTCCGAAATCGAGTTGGCGCAGGTAATCCGCATCGTCGGGGTAAGTTCCGAAAGAACTTTCAACTACGCTCAAAGACCTGACCGATTCGCCCAGAGCGGTTGCCGCCGAAGTCGAAAAAACTATTTCGGTAATCGCATCGTCTTCTAAATTTTCCTGTTTGCCGAAAACTCTCCAACCGACGAAATGTTGATTTTTTACAACGAAAAAAGCTCCGCGCGGAGTGAATTTGGCGGCGTGATTGATCAGGGATTTAAGAATTGCCGATTGCGAATTTTGACTGCTGATGTCGTAAATTGCATCTCTGATGTCGCCAAGTTCGACCGCCGGCGCAACTTCCGCTGTTTCCGCTTTTTCGGTTTTGGTCAGCTCTTCGGCTTCAGCCATTGCCGTGGCGGTGATTCTCGCGCCTTCATCGCGTGCCAGACGCAGATGCTCGACAACCGATTCCTTAAAACCTTCGTCAAGCTCTCTATTCGTTTCGATACGCGCCGAAAAGTCTTGAAAAACTTCATCTAGATGCGATTTATGCTTTTCCAGTTCAGTATCAATCTTTTGTTGAAACTGCGATACTTCCTGCTTCATATCAGCAAGAATATTTTTGAGATAACCTTCAAATTCAGTTCTCAAACTCTGTTCGAGTTCTTCACTATTCACTTTAACTTTCCTCCGTATATTGAAAACACAGCACTCTTAGGAATGGAACGGCTGGCGAATGTTTTTTTTGAGTAGATTTTTAAAAACCAATTGGACAAGACAGCATTTAAGCAAAATGCCACAACAGAGATTATGAACAATTTTTGGTTTTAATGTCAAGAAATAGTTTAAAGAACGTGAATAAATCCATTGAAAACAGATAATTTAAACATTAAACGGCAATAACTTCGATTTCGGGATCAATCTCGTCTTTGATCATATTTTCGATTGCCATCAGCGTTCCGGTCAGCGAACTCGGACAGCTTCCGCACGCGCCTTGATAGCGGATTTTCAGAGTTTTGTCTTCCAGATCCAAAATTTCCAGCCAGCCGCCGTCGCTCGCTAAATACGGGCGAATCCGTTCATCGAGCAATTCGTTGATCTCGGCAATTACGGGATTATCGCTGAGTGCCGCGGCAATCGCGCCGCCGACCTCGCTTGCCGCCGAACCGTTGCCGTTCGATGCGCCGCCGACCGATTCAGCCGCACGGATCGGAACTGCCAGAACAGGCAAAATCTCGTCCCAATCGGCTTCGTCGGTTTTCTCGACCGTGATCATTTTGTCCATATAAAAAACCGAAACGACATCGCCGACATCGAAAATGGATTTGGCAAGTTTATCGTTTTCAGCCTTTTCTTCGGAATCGAATGAATGCGAAGTTCCGTGGCTGACCGCTTCTTTTAAAATAAATTTTACCGCGTTCGGATTCGGTGTTTCTTGTATATCTGCAATTTTTGGCATTGTCTTATAAATCTCTTTATTAAAAGTAAAATATAAATTGTATAAATCTTTACATTTTTGTCAACATTATACCAAATCTGTTGCAGAATTACCTAGAAAGGTTGGAAATTTAGATAAACAGAAATGTTTTTTCTTTTGAAAATACTAAAATTCGCCCCGATAATAATGGCAAAAAATAATAAAAAAATGTAAAAACCGAATCTTGAAGAGAAATAGAAGCTGTGTTCAAACTCAAATATTAAACTAAAGTTTGTGGGCTAAACTATCAACTATCCACTGTCAACTGTCCACTAAAATTACAGAAAATAAAGCTGTGGTTTTTCTGATAATTCAGTTGATAGATTCTCTCCTCATGCGCCGACAGTTAATTGAGTTTTCAATCAGCTTCTAAAATACAAAAAGGGAAGATTCGTTTACAACAAATCATCCCTCTACTTATAAATTTTCTTAATGATACAACAATTAACAATCCGGTGTTGCCGAGCAAGAATAAAACCTCATTTCGATAAATACTGGAAGAAGTTGTTTTTCTTATTCAATAACTCACGATTCATTAACAAAATCGGACACATCGGATTGTTTTTATTCGGTAATATGAATATCTTCCGTTTTATTGACTCTGCCTGTTAAATACATCGCACCGAGTGCAATAGTGATAATCAAAAATACGAAACCTAAAATAATCCAATATGAACCTTTGGTTTGAAATTGCCAGAAAGAAATTGCCGTTGCAATTGCAGATAAAACTGCTAAACCGCCGATCAGCATACTATTCATAAAAATTCCTCCATTTGCGTTAAAAGGTTTAAAATTCCGAAAACTTTGCAGGGTTATAAAACAAAATCACTTCAAAGATTCGATACCTGCAAAATTCAAACTACATATTTTGGAATGCACCTAAATAGTAACTCTATCCTTGTAAAAAGGCAAGAAAATTTTTGGTTTTATGCTTGATTCTACGGCGGTTCATTTATTTTGCAAACAAAACTTAAAGGATTTTAAGCGGCAGTTTCAAATAAACTCAGTATTTTTTTGCCTTCGCTCGAACGCGGATCAATCGTGCGAAGATGAACCTGTCCCTGCATTTCCCAAATCGCCGTTACCGTTCCTTCTTTTTCGACGGCGTGATATGAAATTTCTTCCGGATTAGAATAGACCGGTGCTTCCGTGTTTTCTGTGTTTTCTGTTGTATCGGCGGCTTTTTCTTCAGTTGCCGTTACAGTTCCGTTTTCTGACATTTATGTTTAAAAAATCTCCTTAAAAATTTTAATATTATTTATATATTATTAATGATAGACAAATTCTTACATAATCGCTGAAACTTGTCGAGTTTATGCGAAAATAAAGAACAATAAATATAAAACAAGCGCAAACTCTATGCAAATTTCGCGATTGTTTTTGTGATTATTTCTTTTATCTCGAGATTCCGATTCGTAAAACCAAAAATCATAAAATTGCAAAAGCCGGGAGCGCAGACAACCTTGTCTGCTTGAGCTTGGTGAGCGCGAAAAAACCTTTGATTGCAATAAACTTAAATTTACGCAAACGCTTTTTCGTCCTTTCGGAATCATTGCAGGCAGGGATGCCTGCGCTCCCGGCTTTTTAGTCGAAAACTATTCCGCGATATAACCGCCCGGCACGGGAATATCGCCGCTCGAACCGAACGATACAACTGCAAAATTACCGTCCGCACTGAGCAGTACGTACCAAACTCCGTCGCGGAAGACGGAAATGTCAGTAATTCCGTCGCCGTCAAAATCGGCGGGCGCGGGGCGGTCGGTGGCGATTCCGAATTGCGCGGCGGAAAATCCGTCGCGGCTTTTTAAGAGATACCAAACACCGTTCGACGGACGAAAAACAGCAATATCGTGCAGTCCGTCGCCGTCGTAATCGCCCTGAACCGGTTTATCGCCGTCCAGACCGAAACCCGTGATTATAAAATTACCGTCCGAACTTTTCCAGATATACCAGACTCCGGTCGAGGGGCGGAAAACCGCGATGTCCGTTTTGCCGTCGCCGTCATAATCGCCCTGCGCGATTTTGTCGGTGCCGATGCCGAATTGACGAATATCCACCGCGCCGTCCGACGAGCGCAGGATATACCAGACTCCGGTCGAAGGACGAAAAACCGCCAAATCCGCTTTTAAATCACCGTCATAATCGCCGACAACGGGAATATCGCCGTCCGCACCGAACTGCGTAATTAAAAATCCGCCCGAACTTTTCAGCACATACCAAACTCCGTTCGAGGGACGGAAAACGGCGAAATCCGAAATGCCGTCGCCGTCATAATCGGCGGACACGACTTTATCGCCGTCCGCGCCGAACTGCACTGCCTGAAAGTTTCCGTCCGTGCTGTTTAATGAATACCAAACGCCGGTTGACGGGCGAAAAACGGAAACATCGCTTTTGAGATCGCCGTCGAAATTGGCAATCGCGCTTCCCGAAAGCGTCGCTTTGCTCGACGCATAAATATAATCGCCCGATATATTGCCGTCGCTGTTGGCGGCGTTTCCGGCGGTGTAAAAGCTGACTTTTCCGGCTCTCGCGGCAGGCGCAGTCCAGGTAAATGTCCAGGATTTCGTGCCGAATTCGGTCGGCGTAATGCCGTTAGAAGTATGTTGGATGTAGTCGCGCTGATTTCCGCCGATAGATCCGAAAACGATTTGAAGCGGCTGCGGAGTTTGTTCGGGAAATGAAAAGGTGCCGACTTTTTTCCCTTGACCGTCAATCGCCGTCATTTGAAAACCGAAAAGTACGGCGTTTTCTTCGTTCATCGTTACCGTCACGGGAATTTGCTGATTCGGCAGATAATTTGCCGGAACACCCGTAATCGAGATGTTTCCTTTTCCGCTGTTAATCGGAAAATCTCCGTGGCAAGATGTGCAATTGGCTTCACCCGGCGCGTTCGTATGCGAAGCCGCCGGACCGAAAGCCGAAGCGTTTACTCTTTCATATTCGGGCGAAAATTTAAGAAAACCGAAAATTGCCAGAAGAAAGGCAAATCCGACGACAAATAATTTGATGCGAAATACTCTGCGCGAAACGTCTTGCATTTTGATTAAAACTCCTTGCTTGATTTTTTTTTGAAATTACTTTTGCTGTTTTAGTTTGACGGTTTCAGTCAAACAAAAGTTTAAGAAATTTGCCTTTTTTGAAAATATGCTTTGCGCTTTTGAAAGTCAATGAAACTTAGCGATTGGCAACTTTCCGGGCAGAGTTTTTGTGATAAGATAATTCCGAAGAGAAGTGATTTTGCCGATAAAAATAACCCTAAAAATTTATGACCAAAACCGAAATTCTAGCTTTTATAATAAAAATACTTCTTTATTTTCTCGGATTTCTCGCGCTTTTATTTACATTTCTGCCGTTTTTAAAGTTCGATAACTGGTGGATTCGGATCGGCGATTTTCCGCGTCTTCAGATCGCCGTCGTCTGTCTGATTGTTCTGCTTCCGCTGGTTGTTCTCTACCGACCGTTGGCGATTTATCAATGGATTCTTGTCGGTTTGCTCGCATTTTCCGCCGCTTATCAATTTTTCTGCATTTTGCCTTATACGCCCGTTTATCCGAAACAGGTTGAAGCAAGTAAAAATCCCGATCCGCAAAAGACTTTAAAACTTCTGATTTCAAATGTTTTAATTGAAAATGACGATTACGGAAAACTTTTGCAGTTAATTGAAAAAGTAAATCCCGATGTCATTTTGCTGGCGGAAACGGACGAAAAATGGCTCAATGAAATTTCCGTTTTAAAGAAAACTTATCCGTATTCGGTGGAAAAACCGCTCGATAATGCGTATGGAATGGCACTTTATTCGCGCTTTGAACTCGTTAATCCGCAGCTTAAATTTTTAATCGAAGATGATATTCCGTCAATTCATACGGACGTTAAACTGCCTTCGGGCGATCTGGTCAAACTTTATTGTCTGCATCCGCGTCCGCCTTTTCCGACGGAAAGTATCGATTCGACCGAGCGCGATGCCGAATTGGTCGTCGTCGGAAAGGAAATCGAAAAACTCGATATGCCGGCGATTATTGCGGGCGATTTAAATGATGTGGCGTGGTCGCGGACGACGACGCTTTTTCAAAAAATCAGCGAAATGCTCGATCCGCGTATCGGCAGAGGTATGTACAGCACCTTTCACACCGATTATTCGTTTATCCGGTTTCCGCTCGATCACGTTTTTCATACCAATCATTTTCGCCTTGTCGAACTCGAACGTCTCCCGAGTATCGGCTCGGATCATTTCCCGATGTATATCGCTCTGGCTTACGAAACGACCGCCGAATTTACGCAGGAAACGCCCGAAGCCGAACCCGAAGATGAACGGGAAGCAAACGAAATGATTGATGAAGCAAGCGAGAAAAAAGAAGATGAAAACAATCAGGAATAAATTTTCCTTTTAGAAGCCATCTCAAAAATACTAACCCGTCAGTTTAGTAAGCGGTCTTTGACCGCGTTTCACCTATAAAATAACGGTGAAACGCGGTCAAAGACCGCTTGCTTAACCATATATTTTATTTTTGAGATGGCTTCTAAATTTCCTTTCCGACAAAATAAAGCTGGGAATCAAACGGTTGCTCGCCGCTCCCGACCGAAATTTTTTCATAACTTCCGTCCGGTTTTAAGATTTTGGCATTAACATTATCTTTCAGATAAGAGGCGAGAAGCTCATCCTTTAAGTATTTAGCGAGGCGTGCATCCTTGATCGGGACAATCGCCTCGACGCGGCGGTCGAGATTGCGGTGCATCCAATCGGCGCTTCCGATATAGATTTCTTCCTTGCCGCCGCTTGCAAAATAAAAAATGCGGCTGTGTTCGAGAAATCTGCCGACGATTGAAACGACGCGGATATTTTCCGAAAGTCCCGGAATGCCGGGACGCAAAACGCAGATTCCGCGCACGATCAAGTCAATTTTTACACCCGCCTGTGAAGCGCGGTAGAGCGCACGTGCAATTTTGTCGTCCGTTAAACTATTAACTTTTACAATAATTTGCGCGTCTTTTCCGGTGCGCTTGTTTTTGGTTTCGCGGTTAATGAGTTTGAGCATTCTTTGACGCAGATTGATCGGCGCAATTAAAAGCTGACGGTATTTGGTTTGATGTGAATAGCCCGTCAAAAAATTAAACAAATCGCTCGTGTCTTTACCGATTTCTTCATCGGCGGTCAGAAGTCCCAAATCCGTATAAATTTTTGAAGTCGTCGGATTGTAGTTTCCCGTCCCCAGATGGACATAACGGCGCAGTTCGTCATTTTTTTCGCGCCTCACGACGAGCGTTATTTTTGAATGAGTTTTCAAACCGCGCATTCCGTAAATTACGTGAACGCCTTCGCTTTCGAGCCGCCGCGCCCATTCGATATTATTTTCTTCATCAAACCGCGCCTTGAGTTCGACCAGTGCGGCGACCTGTTTTCCGTTGCGGCTCGCCTTGATCAAAGATTTGACAATCGGTGAATTTTTCCCCGTTCGGTACAGACAGATTTTTATGGCGCGAACATTTTCATCTTCCGCCGCCGCATCTATAAAATCCGTCACCGTGGTGTAAGCCGTATATGGATGATGAAGGAGAACGTCTTGTTTTTTTAAGGTTCCGAAAATATTTTCCGGTTGGCGCAAAAGAGCCGCCGGAATCGAATAAGCAATCGGGCGGTCTTTCAGAGCGGGACGCTCCAGCGAATAGAGCGACATTAAATCGGGCAGATTTACAAATCCGTCAATCTTATAAATATCTTTTTCGGTCAAACCGATCGAGGTCGTAATATACTCAACCATTTCATCGGGCATCGAGGATTCGACTTCGAGCCGTACGGGAAAGCTGAATCTCCGCAAATGATGAAGTTCGCGCTCCATCGTCCGCAAAAGATCACCCGCTTCGTCTTCGCGCAGTTCGATGTCGGCATCTCTCGTGATGCGAAACAAAAACGGCGTATTCGTCCGCATATTCGGAAACAGCGAACTGACATTAGCGGCAACCAATTCTTCTAAGGGAGTAAATCGCGTGCCGTCGTCATTGACCGGAATCAGGCGCGAAACATTCGGCGGCAATTTTATGCGGACAAAGCGGTTATCGGAATATAAATGCCGGAGTTTGCTCTCATAAGAATTTTTTTCCGGTTCGACGATCAACCCCAGATTTAAACTCAGATTCGAAATATATGGAAACGGATGACTTATATCAACGGCTTGCGGTGTCAGAACGGGAAAGATATTCTTTAAAAAATAATCGTCCGCTCGTTTTTTTTCAGCTATTTTTAAAATCTTATAAGAACAAATTTCGATGCCTTTTTCTGAAAGATGCGGCAAAATTTCCTCGCGCAGACAGCGCATCTGTTCGGCAAGCATCGGAATTAAAAGGTCGCGAATTTCACGAAGCTGTTCCGCCGCCGAAAGACCGTCAGGCGAGAGTTCGAAAATGCCTTCGGAAACCTGTTCCTTGAGACCTGAAACCCGAATCATAAAAAATTCGTCCAGATTGTTGGAGAAAATAGAAAGAAATTTAAGCCTTTCGAGCAGAGGCGTTTTTTCGTCGAGACCTTTTTCCAAAACGCGTTTGTTAAATTCCAGCCAGCTCAGTTCGCGGTTGAAAAGATAACGCGGATTATCAACCGACAAGATATTTTGGCTGGTGTCCGGTTGAATTATTTGTGTTTCGGCAGATCCGCCGGTTACTATTTTGTTCATAATGAAATACTAATATTATGAGGTTAGAGACGGAAAGACAATAAAAAGGATGTTAATTTTTTTTTGTTAAAGCTTTGTAAAGTTAAATTTAACAAAAGAAAAGGCTGGGAGTCAAAAATTTATTTTTGACTCCCAGCCTTTTTCGGTTTAGGTAAAAACGAGAGAAGTTATCACATCTTTCGTTTTTACCGGTTAATTACGGAAGGTATCTGTTCGGAATCGGTGTGTCGGTCGCTACTCCGAAGCTTGATACCGATACTCCCGATGTGCTGCCATAGATCCACCATTGACCGTTGCGGTAAACTGCCAGATCATCCTCACCGTCTCCGTCATAATCTCCCGGAACAGGAATATCGCCTGCTGCTCCGAACGGAACGAATGTCGTATCTCCGGTGCCCGTACTGAGCAGTAAATACCACGTGCCGTTTGACGGACGGAAGACCGCGATGTCATCCTTGCCGTCGCCGTCGTAATCAGCCGGTGTGGGAATATCTCCGGCTAGTCCGAAGTCCTCATCAACCGTGCCGCCGCCCGAAAGCTGTGCAAGCCAGTTA
>CAYUGW010000122.1:0-9631 GCA_964444245.1 uncultured Blastocatellaceae bacterium
GTAACGCTTGAAAATAGCCGTCATCGGTCATCAAACGCTCTTCTGTTTGTTCGAGACCGCTCTCTTCGAGCAGTCCGAGCAAATAATTCCTGAGTTTTTTATTTTCGCTATTTTCTTCGGTCATTTCGCTTTTGAAAAATCTTTCCTATTTTATATATGTGTTTTTTTGCCGAAACGTTTCACCGGGATTTTCTTCAATACATCGAAAAACGCATTTTTGCAGGCTCTTTCTGATCCGAAAAGCCCGCAGACGAAAGTTATCCGAACTGATTCCCAAATCCTTCTGCATTATCCGGCGATGCTCTATTTTTGCCTGTTTTTCATCCTTATAATACTCGATAATAAATTCTCGCTTTCCGGAATCGAGTTTGTCCAGACATTTTTCCAGACAGCGATCATTAAGTTCGAGTTCAAAGGTATTCGCCGCGTGATGCGCCATATTCTCCTTTAATTCGGCAAAAACAGGCTTTCTAGTGTTTTCAAGAAATACATTTCTGGCAACACCGTAAAAATAAAGTGCGGGATTTCCCTCGTAATTTTCTTTAATTGATTCGATCTGTCCGAGAACGCGGTCAATCGTTTCATCGGTTAGTTCTTCCGCAATCCGACAACCGCGGGCATAGAAAATAGTTATGAGGCGAAGGCGTATCATCTCATATTTTTTTCCGGCTGAATCTATATCTTTATCCAGCCATTCAAGCAATTTTGAGAAATTGTTTTGATTCAGAGTTGTTCCCTTAGGCATATTTTACTTATTTCTGATTAATTTCAGCGTAAAACCCGTTATTTAATTTTGTGTATTGTATATGGAAAGTCTTTAGTTGATGGAAGTTTAATCATTGATTGTAGCGAAGTCAAGAATTTATAAGTTTTCGGCGGTTATTATCTGCTAATATTTTTGCAATTCAACAATTCATCTCTTTTTTTAAAAACTGTTTCGACAATAAAGCAATTACTCCCTTAAAACCTTTTGTGCTTGCGTTGCGTATCAATGAATGACTAAACTATAACTAAATCTAATAAAATTATAAAAGGAGTTTTTGCGATGAATATAAAGAGAACACTCGTTTTTCTTTTTGCCTTCGTTTTAATTATGTCAAATGTTGTTTTTGGACAAAAAGCAGACAAATTGCCGCCGATTAATTACAAGGAAATAAAGTTGAAAAACGGACTTCGGGTGATTATGCACGTTGATAAATCAACGCCGATTGTCGCTGTTAATCTGTGGTATCACGTCGGTTCAAAAAACGAAGTGCCGGGCAGAACGGGTTTTGCACATCTTTTTGAACATATGATGTTTCAGGGTTCAAAACATTACGACAATGATTATTTTCTACCCTTACAGGAAGCCGGAGCAAGCATTAACGGCACGACCAACAGCGACCGGACGAATTATTTTGAAGTCGTGCCGTCAAATTTTCTGGAACTCGCGCTCTGGCTCGAATCCGACCGGATGGGATTCCTGCTCGATGCGATGACGATGGAAAAACTCAATAATCAGCGCGATGTCGTCAAAAATGAACGCCGCCAGCGCGTTGACAATCAGCCTTACGGAACGGCTTTCGAGAAAATTTCCGAGTTGATGTATCCGAAGGATCATCCGTATCACTGGACAACGATCGGTTCGCTGGAAGATCTGTCCGCCGCTTCGATGGAAGACGTACAATCGTTTTTCCGCCAGTATTACGTGCCGAATAATGCGTCATTAGTCATTGCCGGAGATTTCGATCCGAAGGAAGCCGAAAAATTGGTCAAAAAATATTTCGAGCCGATTCCGAAAGGCAATGATATTAAACGACCGAATCCGCCCACGCCGAAGCTCGAAAAAGAAGTCCGCTTCGAAATGGAAGACAGCGTTCAATTGCCGCGTGTTTATATGACGTGGCACACCGTTCCGCAATATACGACGGATGAACCCGCGCTCGATATTTTGTCCAATATTTTGTCTTCCGGCAGAGGTTCGCGTCTGCAAAGCAAACTCGTCTATGACAAACAGATCGCCCAAACCGTTTTTGCTTCGCACGGCACACGCGAAATCAGCGGAACATTCCAAACTGTGGCGACCGCATCGCGCAAAGATGCTTCGCTTGAAGAACTGGAAAAAGAAATAAACGCCGAACTCGAGCGCATCAAAAAAGAGCCGCCGACGGCTGAAGAAATGAATCGTGCGCTTAATGCGATCGAATCTTCGACGATTTTCAGTTTGCAGACCATTCTCGGAAAAGCCAATCAAATGAACGGTTACGCCGTTTTTCTGAATAAACCGAATTTCTTTCAAGAAGACCTTGACCGTTACCGCAAAGTAACGCCGGCGGACGTGCAAAAAGCGGCGCAAAAATATTTAACCGATAATCGTTTGATCTTAACGGTCATACCGCGCAAAGGAGCGGCGAAACCCGTTACGGCAAACAGCGCAAACCGTCCGACATCGGTTGCTGAAAAAGCTGAAACCGAAAAGACCGAAACCAAAGCAGAAACCCAAAAAGCCGATTCCGATTGGCGTTTCACACAGCCGAAAGGCGGACCCGATCCGAAATTCGCTCTGCCGAGAATCGAGAAAAATACACTCAAAAACGGTTTGGAAGTTTGGCTCGTTCGTCAAACCGAGCTTCCCATGGTTTCGATGAATCTGATTGTCAAAACCGGCTCGACCGCCGATCCGAAAAATATGAGCGGTCTGGCATCGGTTACGGCAAATCTGCTCGACAGCGGCACGAAAAAACGCTCGGCGGTTGATATTGCCAACGAACGGCAATCAATCGGCGCGACTCTGAATACGGGTTCGGGTTGGGATTCTGCCAATATCAGTATGCAGACGTTGACAAGAAATCTCGATAAAGCTCTGGATATTTTCACGGATGTCGCGCTGAATCCGACATTTCCAGAAGACGAATTCGTCAAATATCAACGCCGCACTTTGACCGGACTTCTTCAACGCAAAGATAATCCGAACGCAATTGCCGGTGTGGCTTACGATAAAATCCTGTACGGCGCGGATCATCCTTACGGGATTTCGATCAACGAAAATACCGTCAAAGCGATGAAACGCGAAGACCTGTCAAAGTTTTACGAAACGTATTACCGCCCGAATAATTCGACTCTGGTCGTTGTCGGCGATGTCGATATGAAAACTTTGACCGGAAAACTCGAAACCGCCTTTGCCGATTGGACGGCAGCAGATATTCCGGCAGTCAGCGTTCCGAATGCCAACGGACGCGACAAAGCGATGATCTATGTCGTTGACAAACCGGGCGCGGCGCAGAGCGTGATCAATATCGGACAAATCGGCGTTTCGCGCGATAATCCCGATTTTTTCCCGCTGATGGTGATGAATTCCATTCTCGGCGGACAATTTTCCGCCCGCGTCAATATGAATCTGCGCGAAGATAAAGGCTACACCTACGGCGCGAGAACCGGTTTCAGTTTCCGGCGCGGCGCAGGACCTTTTTCGGCAAGTGCCGATGTTCAAACCGCTGTGACGAAAGAATCGGTGGTCGAATTTATGAAGGAACTCAACGGAATTCGCGGCGAAATTCCCGTAACACAAGCCGAACTCGAATATAGTAAACAAAGTATGATCAGGCGTTTTCCGGCAGGTTTTGAAACAACCAACCAGATCGCCAATCAGCTTGCCAATGTCGTCATTTACGGTTTGCCGGACAGTTATTTTAACGATTATATCGCTAAAATTAACGCCGTTAAGCTCGAAGACGTAAATCGCGTTGCCAATAAATACCTAACACCGGAAAAAATGGCAATCGTCATCGTCGGCGATAAAGCAGTGATCGAACCTAAACTCAAGGAAATCGAAGGTTTAGGCAGCTCAATCGTTTATCTCGATACTGACGGAAATCCCGTTAATTAACGAATAACGAAAAATGGACAATGGACAATATGATTTATTATTGTCCATTGTCCATTTTAAATTGGACGTTGCTTCAGCTTGCCATCGCCCGAAGATCTTCAACGACCGGCGGATCGAATCCGAAATGTCTGTAAGCTGCATCAGTTACGATCCGACCGCGCGGCGTGCGGTTTAAGAATCCGATCTGAATTAAATACGGTTCGATCATTTCTTCGATTGATTCCCGATCTTCGCTGATCGAAGCCGAAATCGTGCCGACTCCGACCGGACCGCCGTCAAACTTTTCGATGATCGAAAGCAGAAGTTTGCGGTCAACTTCGTCCAGACCGAAACGGTCAACTTCCATTTTATCAAGCCCGCGTTTCGTAATTTCGCCCGTAATGCGCCCGTCGCTCAAAACTTCTGCATAATCGCGCACGCGCCGCAAAAGGCGATTGGCAATGCGCGGCGTGCCGCGCGCGCGCCGCGCCAGTTCATTTGCGCCGCTGCCTTCGATTTCAACCCGCAGAATTTCCGCCGAACGGTGAATGATTATTTCCAAATCCTTCGGCGGGTAAAAATCCAGATGATTGATAATGCCGAAACGCCCGCGAAGCGGCGCGGAAATCATTCCCGCCCGCGTCGTTGCGCCGACTAAGGTAAATTTCGGCAGTTCGATCTTTATCGAACGCGCCGCCGCGCCTTCGCCGATCATCAAATCCAATTGATAATCTTCCATCGCCGGATAAAGAATTTCCTCGATCTGCGGACGAAGCCGGTGAATCTCGTCAATAAACAGCACATCGCCTTCTTCGACATTCGTCAAAATCGCCGCCAGATCGCCGCCTTTTTCGACCGTCGGCGCACTTACGGTTTTCAGATTTGTCCCGAGTTCGTTGGCAATAATCATCGCCAGACTCGTTTTGCCGAGTCCCGGCGGACCGAAAAACAAAACGTGATCGAGAGCTTCGCCGCGCCGCAGAGCCGCCTTCAAAAATATCCGCAGATTATTGACGATCTTCGGCTGCCCGATATATTCATCCAGAGTTTTCGGGCGCAGACTCTGCTCCGAAACGACATCTTCGATGGTTGCTTCACCGATCTTCAAGCCGCTCTTATGAAGCGGACTTTCCACTAATTCTAAAGCCATTCTTTAAACCTCTTTTTTTAAATATAAACGCATGCCTCGTTAAGCAAGCGGTCTTTGACCGCGTTTCTAGTCGAAATTAAACACTTACGCGGTCTTGAGAGCGGCTTGCTTAACGATGCGTGAGTTTATAAATCAAATTTATTTGCTTTATTATTCTACTACTTACGAAAGTGTGTTTCAACTGTGAAACACACTCCGCAAAAAATATATTTCAGAATTTGCACCCTTGCTTACGCGCGGGTTTCCGCCTTTTAATTAAGCGGCAAGTTTTAATTTCGGCTGAATTTCCTCATTCTCGATTTCTTCATTTTCAACCGCTTTCAAAGCCTGCGAGTCGGCGATTTTTGCCAGCGGTGCGCTCAGTTTATTGACCAGCCAGCGGCGATAGATTTCCGCTTCTTCGAGTTTTCCCGTCCAGCGTGCGCGGTCGAGCATCGTCAGAGCCATTTCGAGCGCGTGATGCTGTCCGGCACGATCCTGACGGTCGGCAAAATAGCGGTAGGCTTTTTCCAGTTCGCCCACGCTTCTCTGCGCCGTTAAAACGTCTTTAAAACCGAGTTTTCCGACAAAGTATTTGGAATAAACATTTTGCGGATGAATGGTCGAAGTGTATAGATCGAAATAATTATCGATCAAACCTTCCTTCTGCAAAACCGAACCGACATAGCTCGGCTTCGCGCCCGAGATTGCCGCGATTGTTTCGACTTCCTTCGTGCCGGACTTAAACAGCGACAAGATCATATCTTTTTTGCTTTGAATCGTCTCTTTTTTTTCTATTTCCAATAATTTTAAGTTCGTGTTTTTCATCATTTTTTCTCACTCCTGTTTTACTTTTATTTGATGTTTCATCTGTGAAACAGGTTGCTTTTAGAATAGCATTTTTATTAGATTTTTTCTACAATTAAGTAATAAATTTTTCAATAATTTGCCGTCTAAACTCAAGCATTTCTAAATTACTGAAAATGAACAGGCAAAGGGAATAAATATGACAAAAAACGCACCGATCTTCGACACGAAAAAAGCCCGTGAAAGCATCGAAAAAGGCAGACGAAAAAACTGGTGGCAGAGAAAAGGCGGAAAAGCAAGCGGCTTTAAATATTTCGACAAAGAAGGCAGGCAGATAAAAGACGCGGATGATCTGGAAAGAATAAAATCTCTGGTAATTCCGCCCGCCTGGAAATACGTGCGGATAGCTCCTTCCGGGCGCAGCAAAATTCAAGCCGTCGGGATGGATACGAACGGCAGAGTTCAGTATCTTTACAACGAAAAGTTCCGGCAAAAACAGGAACGCAAAAAATTTGAAAAGATCGAAAAATTCGGCGAATATCTGCCGAAACTGCGAAAAATCACCAACGAACATCTGAGTTTGGAAGGTTTCCCGCGCGAAAAGGTTCTGGCATTGATGACGCGCCTGATCAACCGGCTTTATATGCGGATGGGTTCAAAATCGAGCGTCAAAAAATACAAAACCTACGGAATTACGACCTTGCAGCATCGCCATCTGGAAATAAAACGCGGCGGAAAATTGATCTTCAGTTTCGTCGGCAAGCATCACATCAAACACCGCAAAATCCTGGTTGATAAAGAACTGGCGAGCGTGATGAAGGAACTGAAAAATCTCAAGGGAAACCGCAAATTATTCAGATATGTCGGCGAAGACGGAAAAATTTATCCGGTTAAACCTGGTCATATTAACAATTATTTAAAGGAAATAACTTCATCGGAATTTTCCGCGAAAGATTTTCGCACGTGGGGCGCAACATTGCTCGCCGCGCTCGAACTGGCGGAAATCGGCGGCTATGAAAATGAAAAGGAATTAAAGAAAAACGTCGTCAAAGCGGTAGAATCGGTCGCCGAACAGCTCGGCAACACGCCGACCGTTTGCCGCAGTTCGTATATTCATCCGGCGATTATCGAGCAGTATAAAAAAGGCGTAACAATCGAAGAATTTATCCCGAAACGAAAGCGCAAAATAAAGCGCATCAAAGCCGAATATGACGCGGAAGAAACGGCTCTGATCAAGCTTTTTCAAATGAAAAATTAAAACAGATTAAATGAGATTCTTTGATTGTTATAAGGATTCCGATGTTTTTTGCTTGGAATTCAAACCATTTGTAAAATTTCTTTCTCGATTTCCATTTCAAACGGAAAATTAACAGTATCCGAGATCAAAAAGTTTTCAATTTTATCAACTAAAGAATGAGTAATTGAAACAGGCAACAATCTCAGGATTTTTCTCAATTCTTCGGGAAAATCTACTGTAAAAATTTCGCCGTCAGAATAAGAAAATTTATAAATCTTTTCAACCTCTGCAAATTTCAACTTAATCTCAGCTTTGCGGTTTTCCTTTTTATTTATTTCGATAAGTTCCATCTTAAAATCACTTCTCCATTCCAAACTTTTAAGAATTCGTCAACCGTCATTTGATAGCTGGTTTTATCCCACGGGTCTTTTACATAAAGCAATTCCCCGGCTGATTTCTCAACTAAAACAAGATGTCCCAATGGATTTCCTTCGCGCAAAACTGCCCCGAAAGAAGATTTGCCGCTGATTTTTTCAAGATACTTTACCCCGACTATAATTCCGTGCCATTTCTCTTCACTATCTGATTTATCAATATCATTCAGCAATCTTGCTAATTCTGTAGTTGTTGAAGCCTCTCCGATTATATCAATAATTTCTTCTTGCGTCATTACAATTCCGCGCGATTGTAAGAGCATAACGCCGACTGCGGCAACGCAGGAAAAAGGAGTAATTTGCCCAATAACCGAAGCATCTTGTTTTTCGTTTAAAACTTTCCAAAAACCGCCCGCACCAATTTTTTTAGTTGTAATTTCAGACATTTTTCAAATGAAGAATTAAAAATAAAATCTGGCAAAATAATAAAGAATCGGCGCATTGAAAAGCAGGCTGTCGAGACGGTCGAGAAGCCCGCCGTGTCCGGGCAGAATGTTTGCCGCGTCTTTTGTGTTCGAGCCGCGTTTCATCGCGCTTTCCGCCAGATCGCCGCCGACCCCGACGAGTGCCATAAAAACGGCGAGCGGAATCGAGATTTGAAAGGGAAGTTCGGGAAAAAACACAGCGGTCGAAAGTGCGGCAAACCCTATAGCTAGAACAATTCCGCCGATAAAACCTTCCCACGTTTTATTCGGCGAAACCTTCGGAATAAGTTTGTGTTTGCCGATTGATTTGCCGATAAAATACGCGCCGACATCCGAACCCATCACGACCAGAAAGAAAAATCCCAATAATTTGGTCGAAAGAAACGGAATGAGCGTTTCATCAAACCCGACTCGCATCACGACGATAAAACCGCCTAAGAAAACGACATATAAAACGCCGAAAATCGTCACTCCGACACCGGTCAGCATTTTTGAAAAATCCTTCTGAAAGCGAAAGGTTTGCGTAATAAGCGTGAAAATAATAAAAAGCGCGAGCGTTAAGACAAGCAAATCCGGTGCTTTCGCCGGCGCGTCGAAAAGAAAAGCGACAAAAAGCGCAGACGCGCCGAGATAAGCAATCGCTGCATCGGCTTTAAGCTGGAGCTTTTTCGTCAGCGAAAAAAACTCGAAAACCCCGGCAATAAGCGCGGCGGCGGCAATGAAGAGAAAAAGCCAGTTTGCTTGCTCGAACTGCGGAAACAGGTAAGGCAAAATGATCGAGAAAATCAAAACGGGAAGCGCAATCAGCGCGGTTAAAAGTCTGCTTTTCATTTGCAATTAGCGATTCGCAATTATTTATGAAAAAAAACAACCGCAAATCTAAAATCTAAAATCTAAAATTACTTGACTCCGCCGAATCGGCGGTCGCGTTTTTGAAAATCGAGAATTGCTTTAAAAATTTCCTCGCGGCGAAAATCGGGGAAAAGCGTCGGCGTAACATAAATTTCGCTGTAAGCGATCTGCCAGAGAAGAAAATTGGAAATGCGGAATTCGCCGCTCGTTCTGACCAATAAATCAACTTCCGGCAACCCGAATGTGTAGAGATTTTCTTCGATGTCATGTTCGCTGAAATCCTCGATCTTTCCGCCGTTTTCGGTTAATTTTTCAAACGCTTTTTTCGCCGCCTCAGTAATTTCGGCGCGACCGCCGTAATTGAGCGCGACATTTAAAATCGTTCCCGTATTTTTTGCCGTGTAATTCATCGCGGCGGTAAGTTCTTTTTGCAGTTCCTCGCCTAACCCTTCGATTTTTCCGATTGCCTGAAATTTTATATTGTTTTTGTGAACCGTTTTGAGTTCCTTTTTCAGATAAAATTTGAGCATCTGCATCAGACCGGAAACTTCGTCTTCGGGACGTTTCCAGTTTTCGGTCGAAAAAGCGTAAAGCGTGACGGCTTTGATTTCCAGACGCGCACAGGTATCTAAAATCGCCCGAACCGATTCCGCGCCTTCGCGATGACCGAAAATTCTCGGTTTCCCTCTCGCTCGCGCCCAGCGTCCGTTGCCGTCCATAATGAT
This sequence comes from uncultured Blastocatellaceae bacterium, assembly GCA_964444245.1. Classification (GTDB taxonomy): domain Bacteria; phylum Acidobacteriota; class Blastocatellia; order Pyrinomonadales; family Pyrinomonadaceae; genus JAHCHG01. The sequence continues at coordinate 9,454 of CAYUGW010000122.1, forward strand.
CGCCAGATGTTCGGGCAGCCGCGCCGGATCGATCTGCGCGAGCAGCTCGGCTTCCGTTGAGTCCGGTTTGATGACTTTGGCAAAATTCTTGTGCATTTCGTTTTAGTGAGCGGTAAGCGGTAAGCCGTGAGCAGATATTATTTTAGTTTTTAATAATTATCAAAAACTAAAACTTTTT
>CAYUGW010000123.1:0-9613 GCA_964444245.1 uncultured Blastocatellaceae bacterium
TTCTGGGCTGTTGTCATTCCGACGCTGGCTTTTATCTTTTTGTTGATCTTGCGCCTGATCTTTAATTATTCCGATCCGAATCCGTTCGGCACGGTCGGCAGATTCGCGTATCGGATCAAAAAATGGACGGATCGTTTTGTTTATCCGGCGGCGCGTTTTCTGGCAGGATTTAAGGTTAATACAAAACTTGCGCCGCTTTTGACGATGCTGATCGTCGCGGTTTTGTCGTTTTTCAGCTTGCAGATAATCTGGAGAACATTTTTTATCATTGACGGATTGACGGAAAGCATCGGTCAGGGAAATATCAAAGCAGTTATCGGATATATCATTTACGCCGCTCTGAGCGTGTATATTTTGTTTATTTTCATACGTTTTATTTCGATGTGGTTTACCGTTCGGAGCAACAAATTTCTGCGCTTTATTCACACCGTCACCGAACCCGTTCTGGCTCCGGCGCGGCGGCTGATTCCGAATGTCGGGATGTTCGATATTTCGGCAATGATCGTTTTGATTTTGATCGGTTTGCTGCAAATGGTCGTTTTGCAATTGTTTGTTAATTAGAACTTAATGCTTGATTTTTCCGAAAAAAACGGCGCAATAATCTTTACTGTAAAAGTTGCGCCGCGAGCTTCAAAAACGGAAATCGTCGGTGAATATGATAAGGCATTGAAAATCAGGCTTTCCGCTCCGCCGGTCGGCGGCGCGGCAAACGCCGAATTAATCAAATTTCTGGCGAAAACCTTCGGCGTTTCCAAAAGCGCGGTCGAGATAATCAGCGGCGAAACCGCGAAAACGAAGCAGATTAGAATTGAAGATTTGAGTTCCGAAAAATTTTTGAAAATAATCGAGCCATAAAATACTTTCGTATCTGAAGATCGTATCAGCTCAATCGCCGATTGATAATTTTGCGAACAAGCGCATAATTTATCCATAAGAGCAAAACGGCGAAAATGCCGAGCGCGGATAAAATCGCCATTACCGAAAATTGATTTAATAAAATCTGTCCGTTCAGCCAAAAATCAATCGTCTGCCGGATGCTCAAAATATCTGCCAACAAAATTAAAAGACAAACAAACAAAACGGTCGTTTCTTTTTGCATAAAAAATGCCTCCTTCCCAAAAGGCATTAAAACATCTGCAAATTAAGAAGCTGTGACGGGAAAATGAAGATTTTGTAAAGCAGCGAATTTGCCCGACTCAAAAACCGCGTGATATATTGCCTTTTAACATAAACATTTAAGATGAGGAATTTTACAAATGTCAGGACATTCCAAATGGCACACTATTAAACATAAAAAAGGCGCGACAGATGCCAAGCGCGGAAAACTTTTTACCAGATTAATTAAGGAAATCACGGTCGCGGCTCGCGACGGCGGCGGCGATCAGGATGCCAATGCGCGGCTCAGAAAAGCCGTAACGGACGCAAAAGCCGCGAATATGCCGAACGACACCATAGAACGCGCCGTCAAACGCGGATCCGGCGAACTCGAAGGCGTAAATTACGAGGAAATCACCTACGAAGGCTACGGTCCCGGCGGGGTTGCGCTTCTGATCGAAACAATGACCGACAACCGCAATCGTACGGTTGCCGAGCTTCGCCATCTTTTATCGAAAAACGGCGGAAATTTGGGCGAATCCGGTTCGGTCGCGTGGCTCTTTGACCGCAAAGGCTATATCGTCGTTGATAAGAACGCGAAATCCGAAGAAGAACTTTTTGAAATCGCCATCGAAGCCGGCGCGGAAGATTTGAAAGCGGACGAAGGAAATTTTGAAATCTTTACTTCGCAGGAAGATTTTGAAACGGTCAGCGAAGCCGTAAAATCTGCGGGGGTCGAGCCGGAAGTCGCCGAAATCTCGATGTTTCCGCAAACTCACGTCCGGCTCGAAGGCGCGGATGCCAAACAGATGATGAAACTCTACGAAGCGATTGACGACCACGACGACGTGCAAAATCTCTATGCCAATTTCGATATTGACGAATCGGAAATGGAGTAGAAATACAAGTGAAAAAGTTTAAAGGCAAGAAAAGTGAAAAAGTCAGCTTTAGAGAATAAAGCTGACTTTTTTACTTTTTATAATATAGAAACAGAGAGAAATTTCGGTAATTTCGCTTCTGTTCAGGTTTTTAATTATAACGTGAGTTCCAAAAGAAATTCGTATTTAGTCGGTGAAACCGACGTTATATTTGTAGCCCATAACGCTAGTTATGGGTAAATGATTAGAAATTTGATAAAGCCATTGAAAATGGCGGCATAAAAATGTATGCCGCCATTTTCAATAGCTTAAAATACTTCACTAACTTATTCCCGAAAACTCAGCGTTATGGGCTACAAATATGTTGCCGTCTTCGACGGCTTAAGTCGCGCCTCACGTTAATTATACTAACGACTGCCCATAACCGTAACCTCTTCAGTTTGAACTCTGACTTTTCCCGTTCGAGTGATTCCTTTTCCTAAATCGAGAGTATCGAACAATTTATTCGCCATTGTTTCATCCTTTACAATTAATAAGCGGTATTGATCCCACGCGCCTTCCGTGTCGCCTGTTTTGTAAAGACAATAACCGAGTTCATAATGCGAATCTAAGTGAGCCGAATCAAAACTTACTGTTTGACGAAATACTTTTACCGCCGCTTTATAATCTTTCAAACCTTTGTGTGCTAATCCCAGATTGTAAAAATGCTCAACCGTCGCATGTTTATCTTTGATCAAATCGGCAAAAATCCGTCGGGCATCTTTGTATCTGTGCATATCCAGATAATTGATGCCGATAAAAAATTTTGTATCCCGGTCTTCCGCATTATATTTCAGCGACTGGTTTAAGACTTTAAGCGATTCATCATATTTTTTCTGCGAATACAAATTATAGCCCAATTTATTGAGTATTTGAATGTCTTCGGCTTTAAACCTGAGCGCAAAACGGAGATGTTTTTCGGCTGATTGATAATCGTTTTGTTCAGCAGCATATTCGGCTCGCAATAAAAGGTTTGAAGAATATTCACTTCTTTCTGCCGGTGAAAGTTTTTTAATTTCTTTATCGGTTATGCCTTCATCCGGCAAATTCAAATTTACGACCGGATTAATTTCCACGGGGATTACCGAACCACTTTGTACTCCCGAACCTCGCCCCGTGCCTATTCCGGAGCCGGATGAAGTCGAATAAGTATTGTTGTAAGTTCTTGAGTTTGTGCCGGATGAATTTAATTCGCTGATAATTCCGCCCCAAAACGGGGTCATAAATGTAACCAGAATCAAAACCAGAATCGCCGCAGAACTGTTGCCGAGAGCCTGCAGATCGCTTTCGGTCTGAATCAGCTTGCGGCTGACCGTTTCGGATTTGGCGACCAAACTCTGCTGCTGCCGACGCAGATAAACCGAAGCCGACCGCAGCGAGCCGAATAATTGTTCGATTTCCCTTTCAATCATCCGGCGTTTTCCGGCAGTTTCCTGTATCAATTGCGTTTTGTCTTTTTCGGGCAACGCGAAATCGGATTTTTCTCTCGATTCGATCTGTAGTTTTTGATACGCGTCTATTTTCTTTCTGATCTGCACCAGATCATCGTTGACCTTCGGCGGAACAAGAGCTTTGCCCCAATCATTTTCGATCTGATTCCATTTTTCCCGCGCATCGAACAGGCGTTCGTTTAATTCCGCTCGCAGATCTTTATCGGGATTATTGAGCGAAATGATAAAGAAAATCATTGTTACGATACCGACAAAAACGCCCGCGCCGATTCCGAGAAAAAACATAAAAACGGAGATCAAAACGAATTGGATGGCGATGATCGTAATCTGACGTTTGCGGTTATCTCTTTTTTTATCAATAAATTCCGGCGAAGGCGGCGGCGGAATCAAAGTCAGCGGATTGAGCGGTTTTGCCGGAAGATTTTGATTGATGCCGAGATTTGCCACCAGATTTTCGATGGTAAAAATATTAAAAGGTTTTTCGCCATTTAAATCGTTTGTCGAAGTAATAAACGGAAAGAGCATCAAACCCGTCTGACCTTCGATGCGGCACCACGGGCAAGCGGCGAGATTTTCGTAATAATGATGTCCGGGATGAAAACCGCATTGCTTGAGCGAACGCGAAAAATCTTCCAGTGCCTCGACCCATTCACGCGGTTCGGGGCGATCATCAATTAAAAAAGCGCGTTCGAACATCGCGGCAATTCGCGGCGAAATTTCTGAAAGCGAAAGCGTTCCGGGCGGCTGTCTGACCTTTGCGGTGTCCGTATTATCGCCGTAAGCGAAAAGTTTTTCGCGGATGCAGTCTTCCAAAGATTTGTCTTCCGCGCCGAGATAATTTCCCGAAAACGGATGTCTGCCCAGGAATAAAAGCTGAAAAATTATGACCGCCAGACCGAAATTGTCGTGTTTTGCCTCTCTTTCGATTTCGCCTAAATCCACGCCTTGCAGCTCCGGCGCGAGATGCGTCGCCACGCCGACATCGCAGCGATAACGAAAATCACCGCGGCTGATGCTGTAGCTGTCGCAATCAATCAGTTTTACCGTGCCGTCCGCCAAAACAACGCAGTTGCCGTGATTGATGTCGCCCATCACGTGACCGTCGCGGTGCAGACTGTAAAATCCGCGAGCTAAGTTTGCCGCCGTATGGATGAGAAAATGCCACGTCGCTTCCGGAAAATAAACGCGTCGGCTTTTCAAAGAATAAAGCTCGTGAATTTCTTTGGCGCGGACATTCGGCATCAGAAAACCAACGACTTTTCCGCCGGGCGCATCTTTTAGAACATCAATTACCCAAGCCGCGACCTTCAGCAGATGCTCGTTTTTATTCTCCGCCATCCAGCGCAGCTTTTCGCCCTTTTCCTCGGTCACGGGTTCGTGATAGATTTTAGCGACGAGTTCCGCATCATTTTTACAGGAAAAAACCGCACCTTCGCCGCCCCTGCCGATTTGTTCGGTCAAGACGTAAGATTTATTCTGGCTGTCATAATATGTGGGCATAATTTTTAAAACTTCTTACTTAACTAAAAATTATTAACTTTCGTAAAATTTATTCATCTTTTGTTTAATGCCGCGATGCTAAAATTATCGTTTTGTCATCATCGGTTTTTTCATTCAGTTTCGGCGATGCCAGAAAATTCTCGAGTTTTTCGTTCAAACCGTTGATTGCATTGCCGTTTCTGAGCGGCGCGATCATCGGCATTAAAAACGGTTCGTGCGGTTTGTTTTTTTGATAATCAACCGCAACCGCGTAAATCCCGTCGGAAAAAAGAATCAAATCTTCAACCGTTTCTTCGACAAGGACGAATCTCAAACATTCAGCGGCATTTTCGTCCGTCAAAAAATTCGTCATATTCACATATTCCGCGTCTTCAGGTTCGATGCCGAAACGGTAGCTTTCGGATGCGCCATTTAAAGAAAAAACCGCGCCGCCGTCGCCGACCTGATAAAAAACCGTGCTTTCCGCGCCGACCACCGCGCCGACCAGAGTTGACGCAAATTCACGAACATCTTTTTTACTTTCACGCGCAAGTCCGGCAATTTGTTGCTGAAAATGCGAAATCCAGAATCTGCCGAAATCCGCATTTAAGGATTTGACCGAAGCATTTCCCGAATTCAAAAAACCTGAAATCTGCTCGACAAAAGTTTCGCAAGCAATCTCCGCGCCGCGTCCGCCTTCCGAAGTGCTGCCCGCGCCGTCTGCTATGACGGCGATCAAAATTTCGCCTTCAATTGTTTCGATTGTGCGAAGAAGCAGTCTGTCCTGACAATCCGTGTTTTGATTGAGATGCGCCTGCCCGATCACCGATGCGTTTGCGTAACGCCATTTATTCATAGGATAAAAATGGATAACTGATAATGGATAACTGATAATATTTTTTAATTATTCACTATCCATTATCCATTATCAGTTATATTAAACCTCTGCCCAGCCGTAGGGTTTGTAATCGGGGATCGAGACGGAATCGCCGGGCGTTGAGCGCGAAACATTTTTCAGCGAAGCCGAAAGCCAGAGGAAAAATTCCTTAAAGCGAACGCCGCTCAGCTTCATCGGTTCGCGCATCGAGATTTGGCGCAGAACTTCAAAATTCGCCTCCTTTACGCCGAGCGCGAAAAACGAAAACGATTTGGTTTCTTCGCCTGCGCGGATAATCTGCGGCAGATGCTGCCATTTATCGGTCGGTTCGCCGTCGGTCATCAGAAAAATCCACGGGCGGAAAAGTTTGATTCCGTTCTGCCGCAAAATTTCCTTGCGGTTTTTCAAAAGATTGAGTCCGTGTCCGACGGCAGTGCCGAGCGGCGTATCGCCGGCGGCTTCCAATCTCGGCGGACGAAACATATCGGCGGTCGTAAAATCCTGCAAAACCCTGACCGGACCGAATGAAATTACGGCGATTTCGACGCGTTTCATACTCAGAGAATCATTAAAAAGTTCTTCCCGAAACATCTGCAACCCGTGATTGAGTTCTTCAATCGAATCGCCCTGCATCGAGCCGGATGTGTCCAGAAGAAGAACGCACGGACAGCGCGGTTCGGGATTTTCGGCAAATTCGGCGGCGGCAAACGGCTGCTGCTCGTCGTAGTTATAAGTGTGGTCGTTCATAAAATACTTCTCGAAAAAGTTTTCTTTAATGATAAATCGAAAATCTTGTAAAAGGCAATGTTTTTTGGAAAGGTTTTTTAGCCGGGAGCGCAGGCATCTTGCCTGCATGAGCGCGTGAGCGCGAAAAAGCGTTTGTTATCAATTAACTTTATTGTAATCAAACGTCATTCCGCCGCTCACGCGACGGTGCAGGCAAGATGCCTGCGCTCCCGGCTGAAAAAATGCTTCCGGCATTTTTCAAACCGCAAAACTTTGTGCTATTCTCTCAAAATTATGAGAATAATTGTTCGCATCCGCTAAAAATACTTCGCAACTTTCTTGTTCGCGTCATCGTTAAATGTTTCATCGGTGAAACGAATGTCTTTCTGCACACTTCGTGCGTTATTTTTCATCCAGTTTTTATAAACAAGTTTTTATACAGGAATAGTTATGTCTAATTACGTAGAAACTACGTCTGAAAAGACGTATGACAACTCGTTTTGGTCTATTTTAAACGAGGCAATCAGGGGTTCGAACCGTGATTTTACGCAGGGTTCGATTGGTTTGGCAATTTTTCTTCTGGCAGTTCCGATGATTTTGGAAATGATAATGGAGAGCCTGTTTGCCATTGTAGATATTTTCTTTGTCGCCAAACTCGGCGCGGATGCGGTCGCGGTCGTCGGAATTACGGAAGCGATGATGGCAATCATTTATGCCGTCGCGTTCGGTCTGGCAATCGGCGCGACCGCAACCGTTGCGCGGCGCGTCGGCGAGAAGGATTTTGAAAATGCCGCCAAAACAGCGGCGCACGTTCTTTATCTGGGTTTGATTGTTTCGCTCGTAATGAGTGTTTTCGGGATAATTTTCGCGGCGGATCTTTTAGGTTTTTTGGGCGGATCGCCGCAGGTTGTCGAACAAGGAACGCTTTTTACGCAAATAATGCTCGGCGGCAACGCTTCGGTCGTCTTTATCTTTTTGCTCAACGCGATTTTTCGCGGCGCGGGCGATGCGGCGATTGCGATGCGCGTTTTGTGGCTGGCAAACGGTCTGAATATCATCCTCGATCCGCTCTTTATTTTCGGAATCTGGATTTTCCCCGAAATGGGCGTAACGGGCGCGGCGGTGGCGACGACCATCGGGCGCGGAGTCGGCGTTATTTATGCGGCGTGGTGTCTGTTCGGCAAAGGCGGACGCATCACGGTTGAGAAAAATCATTGGACATTTGACCCGCGCCTTTTGTGGAAACTCGTACGGCTTTCATCAACGGCGGTTTTGCAGTTCACGATTGCCACTTTAAGCTGGAGCGCACTGATGCCGATTGTTGCCGGATTCGGCAGCGCGGCGATCGCGGGCTACACGATCGGTCTGCGCGTGATAATTTTCGCGCTTTTGCCGAGTTTGGGTTTGAGCAACGCGGCGGCAACACTCGTCGGGCAAAACCTGGGCGCAAAAAAACCGGAACGCGCTGAACGCTCGGTCTGGACGGCGGCAGCCTTAAACGCCGTATTCTTAGGGTTGATCGGGTTGTTTTTCCTGATCTTTTCAAGTCAAATAATCGGATTTTTCACGACTGAACCGGAAGTTTTGGCGTACGGTACAAATTGCTTGCAAATCGTCGCTTACGGTTTTGTTTTTTATGGTCTCGGAATGGTTCTGGAAACTGCGTTCAACGGCGCGGGTGATACGATCACGCCGACTTATCTGAACTTTTTTATTTTCTGGATGTTTGAAATCCCGCTCGCCTACGTCCTTGCTTATCATTATAATCTCGGACCCGACGGTGTTTTCTGGGCGATCACGATTTCATTTTCCGTTCTCGCCGTCGTTTCGGCTCTGCTTTTCAGGCGCGGAAAATGGAAAACACAAGTGGTTTAGAAAATAGAAAGATTAATCTGAGCCTGAAAAAATTGTAAAAGGTTTTTCAGGCTCAGCCCTGTTCTCTAAATTTTTTCCGTGAAAAATTTCGATCAAATAACCTAAAAGCAACCACCAAACGGAATTAAAAAGTAAAAAGGCAAGATTTCCGATTATTACGAATTTTTCATAACTCCAATGAGGATGTTGATTTTTCAAATCAACTAACAGATAACTTGTAACAATGGCTGTAGGTAAAGAAACTAAAATAAAAGATACTTTTGCTAATTCTACTTCAGAATAGCCTTCATAGTGATGATGAGAAAAACAAAAATTAGGCGCATCCTCGCTTGATTCAGCTTTATAACGACTTTCTTCAATGCTTTCAATAATTATAAACATCTTGTCCCAATCCAAAATGAACGCGGAAAAAAAGAGTTGAGCAATCAAAAAAACACACGCGAGTTTGCTTTTGAAAATTTCCGGGCAGAATTTGGATAGGTTTTTCATCAGTTACTCCGATTATACAGGTCAGAACCATCTGCGGTAGTGGATGGTTTAACGCGAGATTTGGAGAACTCGAACTTTTCTAATATAACGTAAGTTCGATATAAGCCGTCGAAGACGGCAACATATTTGTAGCCCATAACGCTAGTTATGGGAACAAGTTAGAGATATTGTTTAAGCGGTTGAATAACCGCGACATACATTTTATGTCGCCATTTTCAATGGCTTTAATGAAAAATTGATGATTCTTCCCACATCTTGCGAAGTGGGCTACAAATATAACGTCGGTTTCACCGACTAAATCCGAATTTCTTATATCGCGTCTCACGTTAATATACGACTTTAACCGCCCGCTTGCGGCAGACGGTTCTGACCTTGAAAATTAGACACTAATACTCCCGAAAAGTTCCCGAAAAATTATTTGATATTGATTGAATCCTTTTTTGAATTTTTCACGCGTTAATAAATGAACACGTCTGAAATCGGGCGATTTATAAATTTATACGCGAATTTTTTGAAGGAGAAATTTTTATGTCATCAATCAACGGGAAACTTCCGGCGCATAAAAAGGTGATGCCGATCTTCGGCGGACACGGTGCGCAGAATCAGAATCATCAAAGGGAAAATAATCAGAACGGGCAAACCGGATTCAATCAAACGGACAGCTTTGTGCCGCAGAAAAATGCGGTGATTGATTCCGGCAGTTT
>CAYUGW010000124.1:0-9530 GCA_964444245.1 uncultured Blastocatellaceae bacterium
TTGAGTTTGCTAAAACTCGAATTGAACTTCGAGTTCGACGCGTCTGTTTCCGACTCCCGAACCGCCGCCGCCGAAACCGAAACCTCCGGCGGTCGAAATTGATTGACCGAAAAACGGCGAACTCAGATTTCCGACCGGATTTCCGAGATTCGTGCGGTTAAAAAGATTGCGAAGCTGCACGGTAAATTCCAGATTATAACGGCTTTCTTCATCATTGCCGCCACCGCGCTGTCCGCCGCCGCCAAACGGACCGCCGAAACGACCGCCGCCGCGTCCGCCGCCGCCGGCGGAATCAGCGCGATTTCTCGTGCCGAAGCCGAAAGATTTGCTCATTCGCAGATTGACGTTAAAAAACTCGGGTCCCGTGCCGTAATTGCGCGGGATAATTTGATTCAGATCGGAAACATCCGAAAAATCGCAGAAATTTCCGCTTAAATTCAATTCACTACAGCGCGAAGCAAGCCCGGCAAAAGTCGGGCGTTCGTTAAAAAGCGTGTCGTCATTGGTGTCTTCGCCGGTCGTGATGTTAAACGGCGAGCCGGAACGAATGACGATAAACGGTCGAATGCGAATATCCCAGGGTGCGCTGAAATTACTGCCGATGACGAAACGATGGCGCGTATCGAGCGCGGATCTTCCGAATTCGCCGCTCAGATCATATTGATTGACCGGAAAAGTTCCCGCGCCGTCGGTGTCGCTTTTTGCATAATTTAAGGAATAATTGGCAAAAACGGAAACCTCTCTGATGCGCGTTCTTAAGTTGAATAAAAGTTGATTTTGCCTGAATTTTCCGGTTGATTCGTATTGAAAAATATTGCCTTCGCCCGGAAACGGCTGAACGCCGCCCGTCGGCGCATTGATATTGCGCGAACGAAGAAGCCGAGAGGTTTGCGCGTTGACGTAAGTCGCCGAAAACGTCGTGTTAAACGGCAGTTGGCGTTCGACGCTGAAGGCAAATTGCGCCGTGTAAGGAGCGTCGAGTTCAGGCGAAACGATGCGCGTCGTTTGTTCCTGAGCAAAAGCGGAAAGCTCTTCAATCGTCGGAATATTTGAAACGCCGCCCTGCGTAAAGATTATATCGTCCAGAATATCGGGATCGGTTACGATAAATCTCTGCTGATTAATGCCGTTAAACCTGCGCGCCTGCAAAGTTAAATTTTCACTGAAACGGCTGTAAAAAATACCGAAACCGCCGCGAAAAACCGTTTTCGGCGAATTTTGTCCGCCCGCGCCCGGCGAATATGCAAAACCGAAACGCGGCGCGAAATTATAATTACTGGAAATATTCGACTGATTTTCGTAGCGCAGACCGAACGAAAGCGTCAATGCGGGATTGACGCGCCAATCGTCCTGCACGAATAAACCGATGTCTTTTTGTGAAACTCCGGCTTCGGGGTTGCCGCCGGCGATTGAAAACTGCGTCGGAATCGCGTTTCCTAAAATCGCGAGGCGATATTGTTCGATTGAACTGACGACAATATCATCATCGGGATTATCCGGCGTTCCGTTGTCGTCTCTAAAGCCGGAAAACGTAAAAGTTCCGGCAAAATTGCTCGGCGACGAATCGAGCAGTTTGATATAACGCAGACGCACGCCGGCTTTCAATGTATGCCGGTCGAAAATAAATGACGTGTAATTTTGAAATTCGAGTTGATCTTCATTGGAAAATGTCAGATCGAAACCCGCGCCGCCCGAAGTAAAAGCGTCATTGACGCGAATCGTCGGCGAATTTTCCGCGCCTTCCTGCGAACTGCGGCGGCGAATATATTGAAAGCGCGTTTCGTTGATCGTTTTCGGATTGAGAACAGCCGTTTCGGTAATCCGCAAAGCGTGTTCGGTGTCGCTTTGGCTAAATGCCCGCGACAGAAGATCGAAACCGCCCAAACCGGCGTTTTCGGAATTTTCGCGTTCAAATCCGTAGCGAACGACCAAAGTATTATTTTCATTGATCTGATAATCGAAACGCGGATTAATCTCGAATTCGTCAGCCGGCGCGACAATGCCTTGCTGAAACGGCACGATATTCAAACTCGGATCAAGCACGAGCGCATTTATCAGCGTATTATTGTCGGTATTTTCAAAACTGAAATTCAGAAAATACGATGCTTTTCCCTTGATAAGCGGTCCGCCGAATTGCGCTCCGAATTCGCGGTTTTGAAACGGAGATCGTTCCGCGACAAAAGGATTTCGCGAATTTAACGCTTCGTCTTCAAACTCGAATTCGAGTTCGCCGCGAAACCGGTCGGTTCCGGGCTTGGTCAAAATCTCGATTCGCCCGAATCCCAAACGATCATATTCCGATGAAAAAGGATTTGAATTTATGCGAATTTCCCGGATCGTATCGCGCGGCGGCAGACTTCCGCCGGAAAATCCGTCAATATAAATTCCGCCGCCTTCCGGTCCGGCGGATGGTCCGGCAAGAGCCTGCAGAGCCGCTTCCAGATCATCTTCATCGTCGGGCAAACCCTCGATGTCCTGTTCATTTAAAACAATCGCGCCCGCATTGGCTTCCGGCGAAGTGCTGATCGCCGTTTCATCCGGCACGATAACTTCTGTTTCGACCGCCGCCACGTTCAAAACAATTTCAAGCGGCGCATTTTGTCCCGCCGAAACCGCGATTTGCGTTTTTTCATAAAGCGAAAATCCGGCATTTTCCGCTCTTACGATATAATTTCCGGCGGGCAGATTCGTAAAACTGAACTCGCCCGATTGATTTGTCTGCGCCGTGCGCGTTTGATTGTTTTCTCCGACCAGCGTTACGGTCGCACCGATAATTACCGCACCGGCAATATCCTTTACCTGCCCGCGCAAAGTTCCTCCGGTCGCCTGACCGAACGCCGTGAATGCCAGTAAAAATAATGTAAAAAACAATGTAAAAAATCGATTCATATTTTCCTTTAAAATTAAAAACAATACAGCCTCATTCGTCTTTAACATAATTTATTCATCCTAAATTTCAGTTAAATGCACTGCTAATTTGTTATATATAAGTAATATAAGTAGATTGAAAGGTCTGAAAAGTTGCAAAAAAAATTATAGAAAAACAAAAAAGCAAAGTTTTTTACGCTTCGCTTTTTGTCATAAAATATGTTTCTTCCTGAAATCAACTGACAGAAAAAAGAGCGGTTAAAAAACCGCTCGAAATTTTGAAAATTCGGGTAAATAACACTATTTTCGTAAAAGCACGACGGGCGATTGTTCGGCATCGCGGATTTTTGAGTAAAAATCGCGCACTTCCGAATATTTATCAACCGGAACGGTTGTCCGCGTTATAATCAATGAACGTGTGAAAAAGAGTTTACCTTCTTTGACATCGTAGCTGGTCGTATATGTCCCGAAGGGCGTTTGCAGATTGATCGCGTCCGGCACTTCATCAACCGTAAAATTCTGCGGCAGTGTGAAAATGACCGTTTCCTTCATTGATTGCGAATTAAGCATTACCGGATGATTACGTTTATTTTCCGTCAGAAAAACGGCATTTCTTCTGCCGACGATAACCGGTTTAAAAATGAGCAAACGATTCTGCATTAATTGACCGTAACGCGGTGCAGAAAATTCGACATCCAGATCAAAGCCGGCATCGGCTCTTTTATCATTGTGCGAAAATTTTATAAGCTGTGCGCCCGTTGCCCCGCGTGTCAGCCAGCCTTCCAGAGCCTTTTTATAATCGGGCGCGGAAAGTTCGCGAATTTCGCGGCGAAACGTCGTCGAAGTTTGACCGTTTGCCTGTTCACGAATCGTGCCTTTTACTTCGCCTTCCGCCGTTAAGCTGACCTCGATATTTCTTTGCAAAAGATCGGTTTCCGGCGGTGTAACCGGCATTTTTGCCAAACCGCCGTTTTCTCCGGCGATGATCAGCGCAAAACTTCCCTGCAAATAATCGGGCAGATCGCCGACCGACGTATGCGGATCGGTGGCATCGAAAATCAAAAGCCGTCCGAGTTTGGCGTGATTAATTACGGTCGGCGCATCTGTTTCGTTGCCGATTTTGACGGCGATAATGCAATGATTAAATTGATCGGGTGAAGCCCATTCTTCGCGCACGAAAGTCGGATCGCCGGAAAAAATCGCCACCGGATACGATTCGATTTTCAAAACCCGGAGCATCGCCCGCATCAAATTGGCTTTGTCTTTGCAATCACCGTAACCGCGGCTCAAGACGGTCGTCGAAGGACGCGGGCGATAACCGTTGCCGTGTCCGACTCCGATGTCAATCGAGATATACTGCAAATTTTGCACAAAAGTGGCAATCGCCCGAATTTTTTCAAGTTCGGTTTTGGCTCCGGCAACCAGTTCGTGTGTTTTAGACGCAACCTCATCATTGATGATTACCTGCGGATCGTAAAGCCCGGTTGCCCATTGCGAAACTTCAATCCAATTACTGAACGCCTTATTGACCGATTGAGTTTTATCGTCGGGCGAATAATTAACGACGATGCGCGGCGCAAGATTTCTGACCGACGGACTCATCGGTTCGGGCGGAATCGGCGCGAGATTGCGAAGTTCCCAGGTGTAGCTCGTTCCGTTGACCTGCGGTGCGATTTCCGCCGAATTAAATGTTTTGCTGAATGCCTTCCAACCGGACGGCAAGTTCAGCGTATAGCGCGACTGCAAGGTCGGCAAACGTCCCTGAAAAGCCCACGAATCGTGATAAAAAAGCGGACGCTCTTCGGACACGACCGTATAACCGAAGACAAATCCCGTATCGGCTTCGCGCGATGCGTCAATGACCTTCATCCGGTATTCGTTATAAACGTCGTCCGGATCGGAGATTATATCCATCACGGTTTTTTTATCGTAATTGCGCGATGTTCCGTTCGGACGAATCAGCCAGGCTTCGATGTCGCGGACATTGCCCGCGCTGACGAGATAGAGGGCGCGGGCAACTGCCAGTCCTTTTCCTTCGCGTAAAAGAATTTTTACGGCATAATTTGAAACGGTCACGAGTTTGCCGTCGCTGCCGAGCGTAATCTGCTGTTCGTCGAGCAGAACGACTGCCGGAACATCTTTTTCATACGCCGGAACTTGAGCCGTAGCCGCTTGCCGAAGCCAATTCGGCGGCGTTTCACCGGCAAATATATTGATTGAAATAAGGAAAAGAAAACAGATTGTAAAAGATATACGAGAGAATAATTTCATAGAAACTCCTGTCAGACAGTCGAAGCCTCAAATATATATCGAGGCTTCGACTGTGAAAAAAAAGGTTACTGCTGTCTCAGCGTAAGCGGATGAGAATTGGATGCGTGAAATGAATCAAACAAAGTCTTAAGAGGCGGATATGACGTAGCCGGGAACAGAATATATTTTCCGCCGCCGAAATAAAAATCGCGTTTGTATTTCAAGATATTTTTTTCCTTAACAATACTCATCTTAACCTTCAACTCACTGATTTTATTCGTATCGGTCAAATCAGCCGGACTTTCGGCACTTTCCAGTTCAAAGCCCTTCGGCAATTCGATTTCGATCTCATCCTTTTCAGACCACGGATACGGAAAATATATGTCGTGGGTGCGCATTGAGGCGGAAAAAATCGGATTTGAGCCGTATTCAAAAAATCCGGGTTGGAAAAACATTCGTTTGCCTGTTTTTTGCGCGTAATTCGGAATACGAACTTTGAATGAATAAGCCAGAGGCTTTGAAACATCTTCAAAATTTTCAATGGAAATGGCGGAGATTTCCGCCGTGCTGACGCGTTTTTGAAGTTCTTCCTTGAAATCCTCTTCGCGTTTGTTCGGCGAATCCATATAACCGTCGCGGCGGCGGCTGATCGCTTGATGCCCGTCATATTCGATCCGCGCCGTTCCTTCGAGCGTTCCGTCTTCCGACAATTTGAATTTACCGCTTCTATTCGCGGGCGATTCGTTATGGGCGGACAGCGGAGTCGTTTTCCAGATAAATCCGCCGTCGCCGATCAGCATCGCGGTCGTATCTTCTTCAAACCAGACCAATTTGCCGAAAGGCAGGTAAGGCGTTCCCGGATTATAGAATTTCCATTCATCGCCAACTTTTACGGCAATGCTTGCCGGGCGAATAAATGCCGGGAAAGGATATTTATCGGGTCTAAAGAAATTGTCGCTGCGGTCGCCGGACAAAACGATATTGACTTCAAAATCGGCGGCTCTTGCCAGCGAAGCAAACAGCAAATCAATAAAACCGGAATTTCCCATTCTGTTTTTCAGAACATCATCGGCATCTTTGATCTTGACATTTTCGCGCTGTTCTTCAGTGATCGAACGATCAAAAGTAACGTTTTTAATATGCTTTTGCGTAAAATCATAAAGTCTTCGCAATTTTTCTTCTTCGGAGGAAGCGCCGGCGGTAAGTTCGGCTACTTTTTGTTTTATTTCCCTATTCGGTTTTGAAACTTTTTTGAGAAATGCTCCATATCCGCGACTTAAAAAATCCCACTGAAAAATCGAGCCGATAGTTTGATACTGCAAATAAACCCAGCGTTTTACCTCGTCATCGGGCGGCATATACGGCTCTTCCTTCACCGAAGGAACATTATTCATTGTTGCTACCCAAAAGCCTTTATTTTTTTTGTCTTCCGTAAAGCGCGTTTCGGGCATATTGTAAAAGTTGTATTTCAGATTGGTTCCCGAAAATGGACGGACATAATACGTAACCTTCTGCATCGGAATATCGCGCTGGAACAGCAAACGCTCGCCGCTGACCGAATCGCCTTTGATGACTTCATCATACTGATATTCGACGATCGCACCCGGTTCGATTCCCGGAACGGCAAAAGATTTTGCTTTGATCTTTATTTTTCTGACCGTGACAATATCGCGTTCGAAGATATCTCCCGGCTGAAGTTCGACAATCGAACCGTCCGCTTTGATAACTCTGGCGGCGACATTTTCAACCTTTTTCCCTTTTTGAAAAGGAATATCGAATTTACTGAAACGCTCGCGTCCGCGCTCGGTGAAAATTTTTACCCGCACATAATGATTATAAGTTAGCTGCGATCTTTTTTTATCGTCCAGACGGACTTCCCAAAAGATCGCTTCGGCATCGGCATCAGGCTCGACCAGCGGAGTGTTCATTTGAAGTTCGCCGGGCGAAACAGGTCGCCATTGAGTCTGGGCAAACGCCGCCGAAGAAAGGAGTGTCAATACACAAAAGGAAAGCCAGACAAATCGCTTTCCGAAGGAGAAAAACATAATTTAATACCTCATTTTTTAGTTTTTACCGCAGTAGAGCGGATTAATTTCAACGGACTAATTGTACGTGTTCAGAGAATACAATGAATAAACTTAACTTATTTTCCGAAAAGATGGAAGCATTTTATATCGAAAACCTCAATTAAAGCAAGAAATTTTTTAAAATTAACATTTTATTAAAATGCCGAACCAAGGCTTCAAACAAAACATTCGTGTCAAATTTTAATTGACCGAAAAAAATACCGAATCTTTAAACTCTCCTGAATCGTCTCAAAATTTTGTGCTATAATTCGACACAAACTTTTTGCATTTATAAAAAAAATCTAATCAGGAGAACATAAATGGCTATTGATTTCAGTAAGATACAAGAGCTTTTAGGCGACGATGCCGAAACTCTTTTAAACCATCAATCAACGACGATTTCCAAAGAAAACTTGCATATTCCGGGCGGAGATTTCGTTGACCGCGTGTGGATGGATTCGGATCGCAACCCGGCAGTTTTGCGTTCGATTCAAACTCTTTTCGATAACGGACGATTGCGCGGCACGGGTTATCTTTCGATTTTGCCGGTAGATCAGGGCATCGAACATTCGGCGGGCGCGTCTTTTGCGCCGAACCCGAAACTTTTCGATCCGAAAAATATCGTCGAACTCGCCATCGAAGGCGGCTGCAATGCGGTCGCTTCGACCTACGGCGCGCTGGGGATCGTCGCGCGAAAATACGCGCATAAAATCCCTTTTGTCGTCAAGATCAATCACAACGAACTTTTAACTTACCCGAATAAATTCGATCAGGTTTTATTCGGCAACATCGATCAATGCCGCGATATGGGCGCGGTCGCCGTCGGCGCGACCGTCTATTTCGGTTCGGACGAATCGACGCGGCAGATTTCGGAAATCGCCGAAGCCTTTGCCTACGCGCACGAACTCGGAATGGCGACGATTCTCTGGTGCTATTTGCGGAATTCGCAATTTAAGACCAAAGAAGGCGATTATCACGCCTCCGCCGATCTGACCGGACAGGCAAATCATCTCGGCGTAACGATTCAAGCCGACATCATTAAACAAAAACTCCCGACCAACAATGGCGGCTATAACGCTTTGAATATGGAAAGCAGTTACGGCAAAACGAATCCGAAGGTTTATACGGAACTGACGAGTGATAATCCGATTGATCTGGTGCGTTATCAGGTCGCCAACTGCTATATGGGACGCGCCGGTTTAATAAATTCGGGCGGCGAATCGAAGGGCGAATCCGATCTCGCGGACGCGGTTCGCACGGCGGTCATCAACAAACGCGGCGGCGGAATGGGTTTGATCTCCGGCAGAAAAGCCTTTCAGCGTCCGACCGACGAAGGCGTTGAGCTTCTAAACGCGATTCAGGACGTTTATTTGAGCAAAGAAATTACCGTTGCTTAGATTTTGAAAATTTATTGAAGAAAACCGCTGCAAACAGGTTTTAATAAAAAAAATCGCATAAATTTGTGCGATTTTTTTTATTTTTTTGAATCCATTTGTTAAAACTCGCCGAAACCATAGACAAAGGATGAAAAATTGATTTTGCGAGTTTAGAACGAAACGGTTTTTTGTCTTTAGATAAAAATTAAAAATTTTAGGAGTGAACTTGGGGATTTTATGAAAAAATTATTATTAGCGGTTTTTGCATTGGCATTAACTTTTACATTCGGAATCGGTGAGGCTTCGGCGCAGAACAAAACGAAAACTATCGTTGAAAACGCCTCGGCGGCTGACAATTTGACAACATTGGTGGCGGCGGTCAAAGCTGCCGATTTGGTTGAAACGCTTTCGGGCAAAGGACCTTTTACGGTTTTCGCACCCGATGATGCGGCATTCGGCAAACTTCCCGAAGGAACAGTTGCTACGCTGGTAAAACCGGAAAATAAAGCGATGCTGACAAAAATTTTGACTTATCACGTCGTTGCCGGAAAATATGATGCCAAGAAAATTATGAAGGCGATCAAAAAAGGCAACGGTAAAGCCGAACTCAAAACCGTTTCGGGCGGAACTTTGACGGCGATGCTGGAAGGCGAATCAGTCGTTTTAATGGACGAAAAAGGCGGAAGATCAACCGTTTCGACCGCCAATGTAATGCAGTCGAACGGTGTCGTACACGTTATTGACACGGTTGTTATGCCAAACTAATTTTCGATTATTTTTGCAAGATAAGAAAAGCCGTGAGAACAGTTTAACTCACGGCTTTTTGAATTTTAAACGGGAAAAATCAGAGTTTTTTAATTTCCAGCATACTCACCGAATAACTTCTGTAAATCGTATCGATCCACTTATCGGTTGTGATAAAACTCCAACTGGCTTTGTCGTATTGTGCGGGCAAGCCCGTTTTTTTGAT
>CAYUGW010000125.1:0-9475 GCA_964444245.1 uncultured Blastocatellaceae bacterium
TTGGCACGGTTGCCTCGGCAAAAGCATAGAGAAGTTTTGCGCCGTGGCGGATAATGCCGCCGTGTTCCTGATTTACGCCCGGCAAAAAACCCGGAACGTCCTCAAAAGTTATCAGAGGGATATTGAAACAATCGCAAAATCGCACGAATCTGGCGGCTTTAACCGAAGCATCTATATCCAAAACTCCGGCTAAAAATGCCGGTTGATTGGCAACAATACCGACTGAAAAACCGCCGAGTCTGGCAAAACCGATGACAATGTTTTGTGCAAAATGCTCTTGAACTTCAAAGAAATAGTTTTCATCGGCAACGGTGTGAATAATATCTCTAATGTCATACGGTTGGGTTGAAACTTCCGGAACGATTGAATTTAATTTTTCATCCGAACGGTTTGAAGGATCATTTGTTGCCGAAAATGGCGGATTCTCCATATTATTTGAAGGCATAAACGAAAGCAGTTCCCTGGTCAGGCGCAAAGCGTGTTCATCGGAATCCGCCGCAAAATGTGCAACGCCTGAAATTGAATTATGCGTCATTGCCCCTCCTAATTCGTCCTTCGTAACTTCTTCGTGCGTAACGGTTTTAATCACATCCGGTCCGGTGATGAACATATATGAAGTGTCTTTGACCATCACGTTAAAATCGGTGATCGCGGGCGAATAAACCGCTCCGCCGGCGCAGGGACCGAGAATACAACTGATTTGCGGCACAACGCCGCTGGCGAGCGTATTTCGCAGGAAAATATCGGCATAACCGCCTAAACTTACCACGCCTTCCTGAATTCTCGCGCCGCCTGAATCATTCAAACCGACGACCGGCGCACCGACTTTCATGGCAAAATCCATTACTTTACAGATTTTTTGCGCGTGTGTTTCGCTTAAAGAACCGCCGAAAACGGTAAAATCCTGGGCAAAAACAAAAACTTCGCGTCCTTCGACCAGACCGTGTCCGGTAACAACGCCGTCGCCTAAATATTTTTGTTTATCGAGACCGAAATCGGTCGAACGATGTACGACGAATTTATCAAATTCTTCAAATGTTCCTTCATCGAGGAAAAATTCGACGCGTTCACGCGCCGTCATTTTTCCGAGCGATTTTTGTTTTTCGAGGCGAACCGCGCCGCCGCCCTGTTCGGCTGTTTGGGATTTTTCCCGCAATAATTCAAGTTTATTCATTGATTCAAGTTCACTTTTCGGTTGCATAAATGATAGTTTAGCGAGTTTAAAATGTTTTGCAAATGCTTATAAATCGGATATTTCTCTTTCGATTGCCGGAAAAATTCTCTGTCTGATTCGTTTTAAAAACTGTTCGGTTTCCCTGATTTCATTATCGGTTTCATTCAGCGAATTTTGGATTCCAAAAATCAAAGCGTTAAGTTCGGTTTTTTCTTTATTCAAAGCCTGTCGGCGGCTTTCACGAAGTTCTTCGGTTTTTGTTGTCCCGCGAAAAGCGACGCTTCGGTCAATGGTTTCGGGACGCAATTGCTCTTCAATGTCCGAAACCTGCAAACGTACGGAAGATTGTTTTTCGGCTAGTTCGATTTTCAATTTTTGCAATGTCGCAAGCCTTTGTTCGGCACGGTTTAGATATTCAAAAGCGGCAAGAATCGTTTGCTGAGTTTCCGATAATTTCAAACCCTGATTGCTTGAAAATGTTTCGGAAAATTTTGCAAGTCTTTCATTTAGTGAATTTAAGGATTTAGATATATCCGTCAGCTTTTCCGAAATATTTTCAACTTGAATAGCTTGAACGTGATTTTCAGCTTGTGCTGAAATATTGAAACTCAGGGCAGATATAGAAATTAATAGAAAAAACAATCTCTTTTTCATTTTGAATGCTCCTTTTGATTTTTTGAAATTTTGGAATCGATTTAATTTTCGTTTGAAGCAAATTCTACAACTATTTGAAAACAATTGACAAAGTTTTTTTAATTTGGAAAAACGAAAATTAAACAACCATTCTTTTTCGGATACTTCGCAACGCCCATTCGAGGAGGATGAATGAAATTATCAGCAGATAAATAAATTCGTAAATATGACGCGTATAAAAAGTTCCGTTCAAAAATGCCCGCGTCAGGTCAATCACGGATGTTGTCGGCACAATATATGCGATGACTTGCAGCCATTGTGGTAAGAGTTCGACCGGAAACCACGCTCCGCACAAAAAAATCGTGGAGAAAAAGAATGCAAAGAAAATATTGAAATTATCTATTTCAAAAATATGTGCCGTCATACCCAAACCCAAACTTGCCAGAAAAATACAGCCGATAAATAAGGGAATAATCGCCAGAGGTGTAAAAAGGGAAGTTGCCGAACCGAAAATTATCAAAAGCGGCAGGATAAATATCGAATCAATCACACCTTTTGTTAAAGCCCAGATAATTTCGCCGAATGCCAAAGATTCGGCATTAACCGGTGTTGCCAGAATCGCGTCGTAGGTCGATTGATAAACCATACGGAAATATGCGCCGTAAGTCATTTCAAAAACAACGCGCATCAAAACCGTAAACGCCAAAACTCCCGCGCCGACAAATGAAAGATAACTCATACCTTCGATTGTCGAAGCGACCAAAGCTCCGACACCGAAACCGAAGGCGAAAAATGTAAAAATCGGCTCGATAATCGGCGCGATCAGCTCCGTTTTCCAAAGCCGCAGATAAACACGCGAATTTCTTCGCCAGACGGCTAAAGCATCGGTCAGATCAACTTTTAAAATTGCTAAACTCAAGTGTTTTACTTATTTATAATCAAATGGGAAATTCTTATTTTCGATTAATTCTATTATTTCGGCAAGGCTTTTGTGAACTTTTTTCTGCAACCGTTCGGAATATTTATATTTTAAAATATTCTCTTCAAATTCATCGGTATCGAGAATTTCAAACGAAAAATCCTGCCAGACCAAAACATCTATATCCAAATCGATATAATCTAAAATCCTGTTTTTCAACTCCGGCGGCTGATTAATATTGCAGTAAAAATTTCTCAAATTTCCTTCCGGTTCGTGAAAACGGAAAATGTTAAACCATTTATTTTTCCAGTAAAATTCATAACTTAAGGTGTTACGTCTGATAACGCCGAGTTTTGAATGTTTTACTTCCAAATCAAAAACGCCTACAAAAATATATAGTTCGTCGGTTTCATCGATTAATTCGGCTTTCCAGCTTCGATGAATTTCGCCGTCGAATTTGCGCGAATTTATGGTGATAAAATTTTTGTCGGGCATTAAATTTATAATTTCAAAAGAAAATCCAAAAGGTGAGCATTAAATTGTTCGGGTTGTTCCAGATTTGAATAATGTCCGGCATTTTTTAGGACAAACAATCTGGAATTTGAAATTTCGGAGTGCATTTTTTCGGCGGTTTCGAGATTTGTAATCTTATCGTCTTCACCGAAGATCAAAGCCGTCGGAACATTGATTTTGCCTGGAATTTCAGAATGATCCGAGCGTTCAGCCATTCCGCGAAGCGCGGCAATCGCAGCTTGCGGTTCGACTTCCGAAAACGTTCTTTCCAAATCCTCTATAATATTCGGGTTGTTTTGTTTGGTAAATTCGCTGACTAGATTCGGCAGAGTTTTTTCAATCAAGGCTTTTGAACCGTCTTTTTCAATCTCTTCAATCAGATCAAAACGCGCCAGACGCTTTTCTTCCGAATCTGCCGCGTAACTCGTATCGCAAAAAATGAGTGCGGAAACTTTTGTGGGAAACAGGCGGAAAAAGTTAAACAGAACATAACCTCCCATCGAAAGCCCGCCGAATACGGCTTTTTCAATTTCTAAATTTTCGAGCAATTCGGCAACATCCTGTGCCATAACTTCCATCGAATTTATATCCGCAAAATTATGACTTTCTCCAAAACCGCGCAAATCCGGAGTTATTACGCAAAATCCGGCTTCGACCAAAGTTTCAATCTGCGGTTTCCACATTTTTCCGGAAAGCGGAAAGGCGTGCAGCAAAACCAGCGGTTTTCCGTTTCCAATCTTTTCAAAAAATAATTTCATAGCTTTATTATTCTTTCGGGCTTCGGACAACTAAAACCGAACACGGCGCGTGATGCACCACCGAATCCGAAACCGAACCGAGAAGCAATCTTTCCCAACGATTATAACCGTGTGAGCCGACGATTATGAGATCTGCATTCATTTCTTCGGCGGTTTCGACAATCCGGCTTTCAGGCGAACCGACAAGTAATTCGTTTGAAATTGCAACCTGTTTTCCGTCAGTCATTTCCAGGATTTTTTTACAGGTTTCTTCTAAAATCCGCTCGGCATTTTCACGTAAATTTTTCTCGATTTCGGGCGTTGAAGGCAAATAACCGGCATACATATCAATCGCCATCGGAACTGCCATATCTACAACCGATACGACTTTTATCTGATCGCCATCGGCAAAATTTAAATTTTTGATATATCCGAGAGCAAATTCACTGTGTTTTGTTCCGTCCGTAGCCAACAAAATCTTCATAAAATCTCTCCACACTCATAAAATGTTTGAAAAAACGATAAATTTATTTTCTTTAACTATAACGCTTAAATGCAAATATTGGTAATAAATAACCTTTTATTCATCTAAAAGCAGTAGAAAAACGTCTTCAAGATTCGAAGGTCTTAGAAGCATCGGTCGCGTTCCGTAGTTCTGCATTAAAGGTGTCAGTTCATCGGGATTTTCGGCAAAATATAAATGACTGTTTCCGCGATTAATTGCCAGAATTCCGTTATTATTTTGCTGTAAATCTAAAGAATTCGCTTCTCTGACTTCAAGCGCGTATTTTTTTACCCGATCATTGATCAATTCACGCGGGATGCCTTCGGCAACAATCTTCCCATGCGCCATGACGATCAAACGCTGAGAGAGTTTTTCCGCCTCGTCCATATAATGAGTTGACAAAACAATTGTTAAATTCTCCGTCCGGCGCAGTTCCTCGAGCTTTTCCCAGATTTCCTGCCGGACATTCGGATCGAGTCCGGTCGTCGGCTCATCGAGGAGCAGAATCTTCGGTCGGTGAAGCAGGGAACGTGCAATAATCAGACGGCGTTTCATTCCGCCCGAAAGCGAATCGACCTTTGCCGTCCTTTTTTCGTTAAGTCTTATAAAATCAAGCAGTTGTTCGCTTCTTTCGAGGGCTTCGGCTTTCGGTATCCGGAAATATCTGGAATAAACAAGCAGATTTTCCAGCACATTCAGATCCGGATCGAGATTATTTTCCTGAGGAACAATTCCTAAAACCGAACGAATTTTTCTTTCGTCTTCACGAACATTGTATTTATCAACGAAAAGTTCGCCGGCGGTAAGCGGGGAACGGCACGCGATCATTCGCATCGTTGTAGATTTACCCGCGCCGTTTTCTCCCAAAATCGCATACGTTTCACCGCTTTTGATCGAAAAACTTATTTCATCAACCGCCTTGAATTTGCCAAAGTTCTTGGAGATTTTCTTTGCTTCAATTGCCGCCATATAATATTTATTCAGAGTTTATTTCGCAAAATCCGACTTTAATTTTTCCAATAATTGAAAGAGTACAAGCTTTTCGGTTGCCGTCAAAGAAGAGAAAAAATCTTCCTCAAATTGCAGCCATTTTTCCTTTATTTCTTCTTCGAGTTCGATTGCCTTCGGCGTTAAAAACACACGCATTACGCGCCCGTCTTTTTTGCATTTTCGGCTTTTTACAAACGAATGATTCTGCAGACTCTTAACCATATTGTTAATCGTCGGCGGCGTGTTATTTAATTTCAAAGCCAGTTCGATCTGGCTTTGTCCGTCTTCGATATAGAGCAATTGTAATATAAAAACCTGTCCGCTGTGTAATCCCAATTCGACCATAACCTTCTCGAAACCCGTTCGATACAAGTTTGTAACTTCTGCAAATAAATAAGATGTCGTTTCATTTATGTTCATAAATATATTTCTTAGTAAGCTAAGCATAAATACTTAGCTACATTATAATAAGATAGCAAAGAATATATCATTAGCTTGTTAAGAATCAAATATGAAAAACGAAAAATGTTACCAAAGGCAGAAACACGCGCGTAAGCAAGTGTGCTAAAAGCTTGTCATCACCCAACTCGGAAACCTTCGACCGAACGTGGGAATTTCTAAAGGCTTTGCCGACTTTTTTTTTACAACTCCGTTTCATATAGACAAAAAAAAGCTTGTCCGAAAACAAACCTTTTTAAAACTAAATTTTAATTTTAATTTTATGAACGACCGCTTTTTTTCCAATCATCCAAAAAGGCATCCAGCCCCTTGTCAGTCAGCGGATGTTTGATAATTTGTTTAAGAACTTTGAAGGGAACTGTCACGACATCTGCACCGGCGAGAGCCGATTCGACAATATGCATCGGATGCCGGATACTTGCCGCCAAAACTTCCGTTGAAAAACCGTAGTTGCCGTAAATTTGAACAATATCCCAAATCAACTGCATTCCGTTTTCCGAAATATCATCGAGCCGACCGATAAAAGGGCTGATATAAGTTGCGCCCGCTTTTGCCGCTAGAATTGCCTGAGAAGCCGAAAAGCAGAGCGTTACATTTACTTTTATACCGTCTTCGCTCAAGGTTTTGGTTGCTTTCAGACCGTCCCATGTGAGCGGGCATTTGACGACGACATTATCGGCAATTTTAGCCAGTTCGCGACCTTCAGCGAGCATTCCGGCAGTGTCGAGAGCCGTAACTTCGGCGGAAACATCGCCTTCGACAATCTTACAAATCGCGGCGATATGTTCCTTAAAATCAATGTCGCCTTCCTTTGCCACGAGCGACGGATTTGTCGTTACGCCGTCAATCAAACCGAGTTCAGCGGCTTCTTTTATTTCATCTAAATTTGCTGTGTCTATAAAAAATTTCATTTTTTTCTCCTATTTAATAATTGCAGTTTTTATTTTAACGGAACGATGCTCAATAACAAGTTGATAGCTAAAATAACCAGAGCGGTTATCGCAAAACCTCTTTTTTTCCCATATTTTAGGGCAATAAAGCAGGAAACCAACCCGAAAATCAAAAGCAAAAACCAGACTATAAAATTAAACGAGATCAAAAAGGATAAAGTATCGCGGTAATTTGCCCGATTAAAGTAAAGCCATTGCCAATAATTATTTGCCAGAGCCAGAATAATCGGCAAAACCTCGATAGCTCTTAATCCCTGATACGAAACCTTTTCCTTGAAATTCGTCAGTTTTTCTTCAATTTTAACCGTCGGGTTTATTTCGATTTGACGGGTATTTTCCGCTTCTTTCAGATAATTGTTAAGCGGCTGATTTTGTTCTGAAAACTCGAGAGTTTTTTCAGCCGCAGCAAAATCCGGCTTGTTTTTAACGACGGTCGGAATCTCTTCTTTTTCGGGCGAAGTCAAAACCAAGGACGCGCCGTCTTCCATACAAAATTCGAGAGTTTCATCAAAAAAAACGGATTTGCATTTCGGACAGCTTTTCATAAATAAATTCAGACGGCTACGGGATTGCTTAAAGTTTCCAAACCTTCGATTTCGACCTCGACAAAATCTCCCGGATTTAACTTTGAAACGCCCGAAGGCGTTCCGGTTGCGATTATGTCGCCGGCATTCAGAGTCATCTGGTTTGAAATATATCTTATCAGAAAAGGAACGGGGAAAACCATCTGCGAAGTTTTTCCGTCTTGTTTTACAATCCCATTGACTCTTGTTTGTACGCGAATATTTGAAAAATCCAGTTCGGTTTCGATAAAATTTCCAACCGGACAAAATGTATCGAAAGATTTAGCACGGGTAAATTGCACGTCTTTTTTTTGCAGATCTCTCGCCGTGACATCATTTAAACAAGTAAAGCCGAAAATATATTCATTCGGATCATCCATTTCGCTTAAATTTTTACATTTCCGACCGATGATTACTGCTAATTCGCCTTCGTGTTCGACCTGGTTCGATTGTTTCGGAATCAAAATTTCTTCGCCGTTAGTGATAATTGCCGAAGGTGCTTTGAGAAAAAGGAGCGGTTCTTTCGGCACTTCATTCCCGAGTTCGGCGGCGTGTTCGGCATAATTTCTTCCGACACAGACGATTTTTGTGGGATCAACGGGCGGCAAAAATACTGCTTCGGATTTTTCAATTGAATCCGAAAATTCGTTTGATTTATCAATAATGTTTAAATTGACCGAATCGGGATAAATAAAGATTTTATCGGCTTCTAATTTACCGTATAGAGATTTACCTTTGTGCAGAATTCGACAAATTTTCATAAAGTTTTAAGGCGCGGTTTCGGAAACAATTTCCGAAGGTTCGCTGATGTTTCCGGTAGTGTCTATTGCTGTTAAATAGTAAAAATAAGTTGTTCCGCTTTGAACTTGTTTATCCTGAAATGTATTCGTCGTTAAAATTTCGGGTGTTAAAAGCGTCCAATCGGAAAGCGGTAAATTCTGATCTGTTGACTTATAAATCCTGTATCCGGCAATGTCTTTTTCCGGATTTGTGGCAAAAAATATCGAAAGATTATTCGGCGCGGCGGCGATTGTAATGGCGGACGGCGCGGACGGCGGGAAAATATCTTTCGGCATTATTTCGATTGTATTTGAATCGAGACTTTCCACCGTTTCTCCGTCTGTACCGAGCGAAACCGTGCGGATAAAATATTGATAATTTTTGCCGAATTCAAATAATTCGTCCCGGTATTTTGCGTCGGCAACGGGTGCTGTATTAATCTTTGTGAATTGTTCAGCTTCCTTTTCCTTTCGGTAAATGTTATATCCGACAATATTTACCGGTGTCGAATCATCTACATTTGTATTCGGCGCATTCCAACTGACGATTATCGCCGGTTCGGTAATTTCCGCCGTTGGATCTTCCGGGTTTTTGGCAATTTTTGCGGACGGCTCGATCAATAAAAAATTGGAAAAAGCCGCTTTTTGCCCTTCGGCGTTGACGAATCTGACGGCATAGATCAGACGAATCGGTTGCCCGGCAAATTCCAGTCGGTCCGAATATGTCTGTTTTTTTAAACCGAAATCGGTATTTGAAAATTTAATCGAAGAAATAAGTGTGCTGCGTGAAGCAAATTCTGCTTCGGTTAGAGATAAAGAAAGAGTCGAAGGTTCGGCATAACGGTAAATGTCAACCCGATCTATATTTAAGATGCTTCCGTCGGGCGCATTTCTGGCGGGCATCGTCCAGCTTAACAAAACCGTGTTTCCTCTCTGCAAACCTTCGATCTCGGCTCTTTGCGGAACTCGCTCGACCGGCGGCAAAGGAGGCATCCGCTTACCGCAGCATAATGCAATAAACATATAAAGCAGTATAAGCACGATTAACGCTTTATTTGTATAAAGTCTGTTTTGTTTAAGAGCATTAAGCATAGTGTTTAATCGATGTTTAATTATAAAATATATTGCCGCAGATTCTGGTCTTGGATCAGTCCGGTAAGTTTCCCTTTGACATAATCCGCGTCAATAATCTGGTGTTTGTTTTCAATCTCATTTCCCAGAAAACTGATTTCTTCGAGAAGCGTTTCGAGAAG
>CAYUGW010000126.1:0-9371 GCA_964444245.1 uncultured Blastocatellaceae bacterium
CCCGCACAAAACATCAGCGTGTTTTACGATGCAGTAAAAGTTTTGAGTTCCGCCTGATGGTCTTTGAAAAATAAAGTCCGAAAGCCATTTTTACGGTATTTATTTTTCAAAGATCATCAGGCGAAACTCTTCGCCGTCGAACGATTCAGCCGCCTAAAGGCGGGACTCAA
The DNA here is from genome assembly GCA_964444245.1 of uncultured Blastocatellaceae bacterium. GTDB lineage: Bacteria > Acidobacteriota > Blastocatellia > Pyrinomonadales > Pyrinomonadaceae > JAHCHG01. The sequence continues at coordinate 171 of CAYUGW010000126.1, forward strand.
AACTTTTTTTGAAGGAGAAATCGAAATGACGAAATTTATCAACCGAATCATATTTTTATTTTTGTGTTGCGCGGTTTTGACCGGCGCGGGACAAGCGCAGACGACGGCGTTTTCGTATCAGGGACGACTGACGGATATGAACAATCCGCCGACCGGGACTTATCAGATGGAATTTAAACTTTTTGATGCCGCAGCGGGCGGCGATCAAATCGGCGAAACCGTTCCAAATCCGAATGTTTCGGTGGCGCAGGGCGTTTTTACGGTCAGTCTCGATTTTGGCGAAGATATTTTTACGGGCGCGGACAGATTTTTGGAGATTTCGGTGCGCCGCAACGCAGGCGAGAATTTTGTAACGCTTGCGCCGCGTCAGCAAATCTCTTCGTCGCCGTATTCGATTCGCACTTTGAGCGCACAGCAAGCCGACATTGCGCTCGATTCAAACAGACTCGGCGGCATTTTAGCGAATGAATATGTTACTACGGCGAACGGCGGCAGTTCGTTTGTCCGCAATTCGACGGCGCAGCAGACAACCGCGAATTTTAATATTGACGGCAACGGCACGCTCGGCGGAATTTTGCAGGCGAACGAGATTCGCGCAAACACCGCGACGGGTTTTGTCGGTTTGGCGCACACGGACGGGACGATAAACATCGGCACATATATCGGCGGCAGCAGTTCGGGCGCGACGGGCGGCTGGTTCGGCACGTTTTCAAATTCCGCGCTTCATTTTTTCGCCAACAACAGCCAGCCGCAGATGACGATTATGCCAAGCGGCAATATCGGCATCGGCACGACGAATCCGCAGGGAAAATTACATCTGGCGGGCAATGCCGCGCAGGAACGGACGGGCAACGGTTTTGCCAAAGCATTGCTCAACGTCGGCGCGGACGCAACAATTCTGCAATGTTATAACGGCGTAACGGGCGTATCTTTCGGAGGCTGCGGTTTTTCGGTTTCCGGCGCGGGCGGAGTTTATACGGTTGATTTGGGCTTTCAGGTAACAGACCGTTATCTGTCTGTTACAGCCCGCGGCACCGGCACAATCGGTTTCCCGCCGAATCCGATGAACGCCGATTTCCGGTTTAGCACACTGCCCGGCAGCAATCCGAACGAAGTGATTATTGACACTTTCCGCGCCGATACCGGAGAGATTGTGCCGGCATCTTTTTCGCTTATTGTTTATTGATAAGCGGCTCAAGGAGGAGAATCTGTTTATGAAAATTATGAAAATAAATTTTACAGCGATGTGGATAGTCTTGTTTTTGTTGACCGCCGCCGCTGCTTTGGCGCAGACGACCGCGTTTTCGTATCAAGGGCTTTTGACTGAAGCGGGCAATCCTTCGGTCAACGGAACGCGCTTTTTTCGATTTACGCTTTTTGATGAAAATGGCACCGCCATTCCCGGCGCAAGCGTCGAGCAAACCTTGACCGTAACGAACGGCGTTTTCAATACGTCGCTCGATTTCGGGGCGGCGAATTTCACGGGCGCGAACCGTTCTCTGCAAATCGAAGTCAAAATCAACGCGGGCGACGCTTACACGCTTTTGAATCCGCGTCAGGAAATTCTCGCCGCGCCGTATTCGATAAAAAGCCGGACGGCTGATAATTCGACGCAGCTCGGCGGCTTGGATTCGACGCGCTTCGTTCAGCAGGACGCGGGCGGCAATGTTTCCATCGGCGGAAATCTGACCGTGAGCGGCACGGCGACTTACAATACGGTGAACGCGCAGACGCAATTTAATCTCGGCGGCAACCGGATTTTGAGCGCGGCGGGTTCAAATCTTTTCGCCGGATTCGGAGCCGGAGGCGACAACACGACCGGACAGTTCAACAGTTTTTTCGGCATCGGCGCGGGCAGAAGAAACACAATCGGCAGCAGCAATGTTTTCGTCGGCGATGCGGCGGGAGGTCGCAATACAGCCGGCACAGGCAATTCGTTTGTCGGCTCAAGCGCGGGCGCGGAGAACACGACCGGCACGGGTAATTCGTTTTTCGGGAATCTCGCCGGACAATTTAACACGACGGGCAGCAACAACTCGTTTTTCGGACGCTTTGCCGGACAAAACAACACGGCGAGCGGCAATTCTTTTTTCGGTTTTGAAGCCGGATTGAATAATACTGCGGACGACAATTCATTTTTCGGTTACAGAGCGGGCAGAGCGAACACGACGGGCGACCGCAATTCTTTTTTCGGAATTGATGCCGGCTTAAACAACACAACCGGCTGCTGCAATTCGTTTTTCGGGAATAAAGCGGGATTACTTAATACCATCGGGCGCAGTAACGTCTTTCTCGGCGGCAGCGCTGGGAACGCGAATACCGAAGGCGGTAATAATACTTTCGTCGGAGATTTATCCGGCACGGTGAACGCGATAGGCAGTAATAACGTCACGCTCGGCTTTCTGGCAAATTTTGGTTCAAACAATCTGAATTTCGCTTCGGCTTTCGGCTCGAACTCGGTCGTCAATTCGAGCGATACGATTGTGCTGGGCAAAATCGCCGGAACTTACAACGGCGTGGCGCGTCCGGCGGATAAGGTCGAGATTCCCGGCAGCGGTTTGGTCAGCGGAACGTTTGGCGTAGGCATCACGCCGTCCGCCACTTGGAGATTCGAGGTCAACGGCGATTCGCGTTTTTATACAAGCAGCGGCGGCGAAGTTCGTTTCAGTTCGCCGAATGCCGAATCGGGAATGACCGTTTTCCGCAGCGGCAACCGCGCCGACGTGCGCTTTGAAGGCACAACGCTCAAACTCGTTACCGGATTGACCGATAATCCGCCGAACTCGCTCAACGGTCTGGCGATTGATTTGAACGGCAGAGTCGGTATCGGAACGCTCACACCCGCCTCGAAATTGACCGTTACGGGTTTGATTGAAACCACGACGGGCGGCGTGAAATTTCCCGACGGCACGATTCAAACTTCGGCTTTTACCGGAACGGGCAACAGTTTTATCCTAAATCAGACGGCTTTGCAGGCAAGCGCGAATTTCAACATCGCCGGAACGGGAACGGCGAACATTTTTAATGCTCTGACGCAGTTTAATCAAAACGGCAACCGCGTTTTGCGGGCGGTTGACACGGGCGCGGGTTTGGGCGGCAATCTTTACATCGGTTTCGGCGCGGGCGCGAACACCACGCCCGGCAACCCGTTTCCGTTTGCCGGAACGAGCAACACTTTCATCGGCGCGGGCGCGGGAAATTTGAACGTTTCGGGCGCGGGCAATACTTTTGTCGGCACGCTCGCCGGAGAAAACAACACCGCCAACAACAATACGTTTTTCGGCGGGGTCGCCGGACGCGCCAACACGACCGGAACGGACAACGCTTATTTCGGAGCAGGCGCGGGTTTGAACAACGCGACGGGCAGAGGCAATTCGTTTTTCGGTTCAGCCGCCGGAAGTGCCGGAGCGACGGGCGATTACAATTCTTTCTTCGGACTCTCGGCGGGCAGTTTCAACACCGGCAATAACAATTCGTTTTTCGGGCGCGACGCGGGAATAGTCAATTCGACGGGCGGCGATAATTCATTTTTCGGCAAATGGTCGGGCTTGGCAAACTCGACGGGCGCGGCAAACACATTTGTCGGAAAAGACGCGGGCGCGGCGAATACGGTCGGCAGCAATAACACGCTCGTCGGCGCAAATTCAAACGTCGGCGCGAATAATCTGACCAACGCGACGGCAATCGGTGCAGGCGCGACGGTTTCTCAAAATGATTCCGTTGTCTTAGGCAACAACGCCAACGTCGGCATCGGCACATCAACGCCGAAAACGAAGCTGGACGTAACGGGCGGCAACATTCTTGTCGGCTCGCCCGGTCAGGGAATCGTTTTGAAATCGCCCGACGGCGCAACGTGCCGTCTGCTTTCGATTGACAACGCGGGCGCGATGGTTCTGACGGCAGTTGTTTGTCCGTAAAAAAGAAGGAGTTTTATGCAAAAAAAATTACTGTTTATGACGATTTTATTTGCCTCCGGTTTGACGGTTTTCGGTCAGAGCGGCGGGACTTTTGAAATCCGTCAATCGGTTGTTGCCTCCGGCGGCGAAAGCGGCGCGGGCGGAAGTTTTACGGTGAATTCGACTGTCGGACAAGCGGTTGCAGGCGGCGGACAAAGCGGCGGACAGTTTGCGGCAACGTCCGGTTTTTGGACTTTCGCGCCGCTTGCCCCGACTGCCGCAAATGCTTCAATCAGCGGTCGAATAACTACCGCCGACGGACGCGGTATTCGCAACGTGATAATTTCGCTGACCGATATTTCCGGCGGCACGATTCGCATGGCGCGTTCGAGCAGTTTCGGCTATTACCGTTTTGTAGAAATTCCGGTCGGCGAAACTTATATTTTACAAGTCAGTTCAAAAAGCTTTGTTTTTCTGCCCGACACGCGGATTATAACTCTGCTCGACGAATTGGCGGATATTGATTTTACGGCACAGCCGCAAAAATAGGAGAACATAAACTATGAAAATCAGACGAATTTCAATCATTATTTCGATTTTAATACTCAGCAATTTCGCCGCTTTTGCACAAACGACCGCTTTTAATTTTCAAGGTCGGCTGAACGACGGCGGCGAATGGCAATTACGATTTGCAATTCAAGCTTTTCGATGCAGTCATGGGCGGCAATCAAGTCGGCTCGAGGCTTAACCGTTCGAATCTGCAGGTCATTGACGGCGTATTTTCAACGACGCTCGATTTCGGCGCGTCGGTTTTGCCTTTTACATCATTTTGTTTTGCAGTTTCAATTGTTTTGTTTTGACTGCAAACAGCCGTCGTAAAAAGAAAAAACAGCAGACAAATCCTGACAAAATTTCTCATAAATATCGCTTCATAAAAATATATTGTATTTTTATCGAATTCGGTTTCACAAAAAATTTCAACTTCGATAAATTTTGTAATCAATCTCTTGAAAAATCGTGTCGCGGGTTTTCAAAAGAGATTTAAGCCGCTTGTTTTTCGCGGGAAAATTGAGTCGAGATAATTTTTTCGGCTTCGGCTTCGGATATTTCTTCCAAAAGTCCGTCAAGGAGTTCGCTATATAAAATATTGTCATCTTTCCATTCATTGGAAACAGGAGAATAATATTCCTCAAAATAATCCGGTTCTCCATGAAAACGTCCGATTTTTAGTATTTCGCCGGTTTTATCATTTTTCATTACTACGTATTTCATATCTTTTTTACTCCTTGAGGAATGCTGATTTTCTTTGCCATCTCAACCGTTATTTTTGAAATTTCCTTTCGCCGTTCACGGGAAGTTTCGCTAAATGCTCTTTCTTTATAGAGTTTATGAGTTTCAGTTTTTAACTCAAAACTCTCCAATGTATGAAATTGTATCTCAAATTTCTGTGCTTGTGAAGAAATTACAGTAACATTTACTCCACGATAACCGTTATCAAAACTTGTTCCGATATTTTTCCAGGCATTCCAGATATTGATTTCCGGAATACTATAATTTTGTCGTTTTAACTCTTGTAAAGATTGCTTTATACCAAAAACGTATTTTTCGAACGGAAAGTTGAAAGTATATCGCAAAGTATCGTTTTGTTTTTCAATTAGCTGTGAAAATACTTCTTCGATATATATTTTTTCTGAAGAATCTTTGTTCAGTAAATATTCAAATAGTTTTATTGCCTGAAAGAAAAGTTTTTGTGTTAGAGAATCTTCGGTTTTGAATTTATTTTCAAGTTCTGCCACTTCCGCCGAAACTCGAGAAGCGATTTCCTGCAAATCTTTCGTAATTTCCGGTTCATTGCGAATCGCTTCGGCAATTAGTTTTTGCGCGTATTTCTTTGCCGATTTTTCTAATTCAGATTTTGTGAGGTTCATACTTTTCAGCTTCGATAAATTCGGTAATCAATCTCTTGAAAAATTGTGTCGCGGTTTTCTATTTCTTTGAGCATCGCTTCGTTAAAGTCATTTGTTTCGATCATTTTTGCCAAAAGGTTAAAGCGGTGAATATGCGATTGAAAACGTCTGGAAGAATATTGGACGGTCGTGCCTTGATATATTTGAAACGCCCAGTCACTCGATTGGGCGAGCAAGAGTTCACGCGCCATCTGGTTGAGAACGCGCCATTCCGTACGGTTCGGGTGATGATAAAAATTTGCGAGTTCGGTCATCTTGCGTTCCGCGTCGTGCTGAAAAGGATACATCCACGAATTTCCTTCGTTGAGCCAGACTTTGTAATAACCGCTTTCGCCCCAGCTCGAAGCGGTCGGTCTTTGAATCTGAATCGGAATCCGTGCATCGAGATAATCGCCGGGCGTTACGGCTTTGATGTCCGTTTGATCGAAATGGATTTTTTTGAATAAAAAATCAATAAACTGCGGACCTTCGAACCACCAATGTCCGTAGAGTTCGGCATCGTACGGCGCGACGACGAGCGGCGGATGACCGCCGAAATTTTCGCGCAATTTGTGTGCTTGCGTGATTCGTTTTTGAATAAAATCGGTCGCGTCTTCGGCGGCTTTTTCCCTTGCCCACGCCGGAACGTAGGCTTCTTTTTTATCGCTCGGCACGTCGCGCGCGGTAATTCGATGATATTTCAATCCCAAATGCCGCCGCGCTCCGTCTTTATGAAGATGCGGTTTCAGGTATTCAAGCGGCAAATCCCAACCGATGTCGCGGTAAAATTCGCGGTAAACGCCGTTTCCCGGATAACCGACTTCCGCGCTCCAGACCTGCTGCGAAGTTTCGATGTCGCGGGCAAAAACCGCCACGCCGTTCGGACACATAACGGGCGCGTGAACGCCGAATCTGGGGCGCGGATCGCCGTATAAAAGTGCGTGCGAATCGCCGATAAAATATTCGATTCCGGCATCCTTTAAGAGTTCTTCAACGCCCGGTTCATACGCGCATTCCGCCAGCCAGATGCCGCGGGGATTTTTGGCGAAATGTTTTTTGTAATTTGCAACCGCGATCTGAATCTGTGCGCGGCGGGCTTCGTGCGTCGAGATCAGCGGCAGAAATCCGTGCGTCGCGCAGCACGTGATGATTTCCAGAACGCCTTCGTCCTGAAGCTCGCGAAAGGCGTTTATCAAATTGCGCCCGTATTTATTGTTCCACAACCGAAGCGCCGCGCTTAGATTATTGACATACATTCGTGCCGCGTCCAAATAATCCGGCGATTCGTTTTTTACTCTTTCTTCTTCTTTTTTTGCCAATTCCAGCAGATTTTCCAGATGGCGCGTGTATCTTTCCTGAAGGAGATGATCGGATAGCATTTCGCAAAGCGGCGGCGAAACGTTCATTGCCAGACGCGGCTTTGCGCCCGCTTCGTGCAGATTTTGAAAGATATAGATCAGCGGCAGATAGACTTCCGTGATCGCTTCATAGAGCCAATCTTCTTCCAAAAACTCGGGATATTCGGGATGACGCACGAACGGCAGATGCGCGTGCAGGATTAAGCTGAAATAACCGTTTGGCATAAAAAGAATTTTAACGCAAAGCCGCAAAGACGCAAGGCAGGCAAGGAATTTTTGGGAACTTTTTTGCAAAAACACAGAAAAAGCGCAGAGAAAATATAACTTATTTTCGGTAACGTTCAAAAAATCATTCGGAATAAGTGAAAGGTGATAAGTGATAGTTGATAGGTTAAATCCCTCTTTCGTCTATCATTTATCACCTTTCACTTATCACTTATTCCGATTTGTGTCTTTCGCGTTAAAAATTAAGACAAAAGTCGAAACGAACTGACGGGCGAAATCTTTCTGCCGAAGTTCGGTTGAAGATTTTTCGGCAAAAGCGTTTTCGGCGAAGTGCGTTTCTTTCGGGAAAATCGCGGAAAATGCACCAGACTCGCGCCGAAAACCGCATCGCCGACGAATTCCTCTTCTTCCTCGACTTCTTCCATCGAAATATCGAAATGTTCGCTCAAAGCTAAAATCGCGTTTTCGACCGTTAATCTATCGATGTTTTCTTCCAAAATGGCGAAAAGCGTCGCGCCGATGTGTCCGCGCAGGTCTTCGAGCAAGTAGCCGGAAGCGATTGCCAGAAGCGCGAGGCGAATTTCTTCCGCGCCGATTTCCGCAAAACTCGTTTCTTTGCCTTCGAGAAATTGCGAAAAGGCGTTGTGTGTCGCGTAAGTCGAAATTTCGTAATCATCACCCGCTAAAGCAACCTCAAAAGCGTCCTGCGTATAGCCGGAATAATCTAAGACTTCGGCAAATTCGCGGGCGGAAATTGCCCAATCGGCTTCGGTTGCGGCACGCGGCGAAGGACTTTTGCGCGGCGTTTCCAGAATATTTGAAAACATTATGCGGACAAACGGGCGATTCGGTGCGTAAAAACCGACTTCGGCTTGATATTTTGAAGCCGCATCAACATCAAACCACCAGGAGCCTTCCGCTTCGACCGGAAAAATTTCTTCGCGATCATTCGTTTGATTGATAAGTTTGGCAACCAGTTGGTAATTTCCGGCATTGCCGAGTGCGCGATTTAAAGTTTGAAACGGATTGTTTTTGATTGACCAGTAAAATTGTATGCGGTTCGGCGACTGCATTTGCAGACGGGCGCGATTTTCCTTTGCCAATTCGGGAAGTTTCGGTTCGGCTAATTCCTTGAAGATCGGGTCTTGAATTTCGGTTTCTTCAGTTTCTTCAACTTCCGAATCGGCGAGAAATTGCGGGGTTTCGGGTTCTAATGAAAGAATATCATCGGATTTTTTTATAAATTCCGCCGAAGACAGGGGCGCGAGTTCCAGTTCTTCCATCGCAAACTCTTTTACCCAATCGTCGTCTTTTAAAATATTTTCTTCCGCCACTTCCGGTGTTTCGTCGTTTAATAAATCTTTTTTCGTATCGTTTTCACTCATAAATTTATGTTTTCAAATTTGAATTTATATAAAATTGAAATAAAGATTATGCGGGCTTTTACGTCAGGAAACAAGCGAAAAAATGATTTTTAACATAATGTTTCAATAGTCCGTTTTCAATTTTCAATTATTTCTTACAATTCTTTTTTTGCCAGATTGCTCCAATAGCGCAATTGGCGGCGGCGGAAATCGGGCGAATTCCGCGCCGATTCAATCGCTTGTTCAAACATTTCACGCGCCCGTTCCGGTTCGTTTTGCGCTTTATAAACCTTGCCGAGATGATACAAACCCTCGGAATCAACCGGACGGCGTTCGACGAATTTTTCGAGCGCGTCTTTGGCTTCCGCAAACATTTCCGCTTCGAGATAAGTCGCGCCGATCTCGCGCCAGA
>CAYUGW010000127.1:0-9368 GCA_964444245.1 uncultured Blastocatellaceae bacterium
GTGATAGCAGGAAACGTATCTGTATTTTATTTTTCATCGAATTCTCCGTTTTTTTTCTAATTTTTTACTTGATTTTCATTTGGTTCTACGAAAAAAATGCGCAAAAGGTTTATTTTATCAAGCGTTAAGTTTTTGTTAAAAGTTGCAAGTCGCCGGAAAAAAGCTAAAATCTTAAGTGGGAGCGATAAATTTATGGGACTGCCGAAATTGAAAACAAAAATCAGCGTTGAAGATTATCTCGAAGGCGAAAAGGTCAGCCAAATCCGGCACGAATATATTGACGGCGAAGTTTACGCGATGGCTGGCGCGAGTTCCAATCATAATATTATTACAGGAAATTTATTCGGAAATTTGTGGAATCATTTGCGTAATAGTGATTGCCAGCCTTTTACGGAAAATATGAAATTCCAGATTGATGAAACGACCTTTTATTACCCGGACGTTTTCGTTGATTGCGAAGAAAATCCCGAAAGCGCGTTTTATCGCCAACATCCGATTTTGATAATTGAAGTTCTCTCGCCTTCGACGCGGCAAACCGATAAACGCGAAAAACTTCGTGTTTATCAGCAAATTCCGACTGTTCAGGAATATGTCATCGCCGAACAGGACGAAATAAAACTCGAAATTCACCGCCGCCAACCCGACGGACGCTGGATCACATACTATTACGACCAGAGCGACCGCGACGAAACAATCGAGTTTCAATCGGTCGGATTGCAATTAACTCTCGATGAGATTTACCGGCGCGTCAGATTTGAAGATTAACCTGCAAAAGCAACTTATCTCGATCTTGATGCTACAAAGAAGGTATTAAATCAAATAGAGATAAAAAATTATGATAAAGTTCTTACTTAAACTTTTCGTTGCAATTTGTACATTTTTCATCGGAATTTGCTCATCACATATTTCCCAATTTTATCTAAACTCTTTACCTGAGTTAAGACTATTTGATGAAAAAGCCATTTATTCTCAAACTACTCCAATAAAAACAAATCTTTGCCGAATACTCGATTATCCTGAAATTTATGATGGGAAATTAGTGGTTTTCGAAGCAAATGCTTTTGTCTTAAATGATGAAGTTTTTTTGGATTATTATGTTCGTTGTCTATTAAAGGAAGAAACAATTTCAGATCATCTAAAAAATAATATTTTCTATCAAAAATTAGAACTACAAGAATACAACGGGAATAATAGAAATTTGAATATTTTTTTGGAAATGTTTGAAACTAAAGGATTAAGAACCGAGGTCGATGTTAAGATAATTGGAGTTCCAAGAAGATTTATCAATAAAAATGGTAATTTCGAGTTTTATATTGTTCCGATTAATATCGAATTAGTTTCAGCATTTTATGAATTTTTACCAAGAGCTTCAGGTTGATTTTCAAACCTACAAACGCGGCAGTTTGATACTAAAGCGCGAACCGAGTCCGACTTCGGATTCGACTTCGACATTGCCGCCATGCTGTTCGACGATTTCTTTAACGAGCGACAAGCCCAAACCGGTTGATTCTTCTTCCTTGTCCTGCCCGTCGCGGGAAACGCGGTAGAATTTTTCCCAGATTTTTTCGTGTTCGCTCGAATGAATTCCGTAGCCGCGGTCTTCGACGACGACGCGCAGGAAATCCGATTCCAGAATCGTCGAAATAATGACCGAAGTCCGTTCCGGGCTGTAACGAATCGCGTTGTCAATCAAACTCGAAATAGCGCGTGAAACCAAGCCTTTATCAGCGGCAATCGGCGGCAGATGCGGATTTGCCTGTTCGACCAATCTGATTCGTTTGCGTTTTGCCGTTTCCTGAAAATCGCCGACGACTTCGTGTACGACCGTATCGAGTTTGACGGGCGTTTTGGAAACTTCCTTTTTATCGGATTGTTCGAGATTTGAAACCGATAGAAATGCCGTCAACATTTTAGAGAGCCGGTTTGATTCATTGGCAATAATTCCCAAAAATTCGCGCTGATCTTCGGTCAAATTATCGTCCGTCAGCATAATTTCGGCAAATCCTTGAATGCTCGTGATCGGTGTGCGAAGTTCGTGCGACATCAAGGATGCCATATCGCTGCGGAGTTTTTCGTTTTCCTTGACGGCGGAAATATCGCGGAAGGTAATTAAGAAACACGCCGGTTTCATCGGCACATTCGTATCGTGAATCGATTCATTGTCGCCCGGAACTTTGACGAGCGAAATCTGCATCTTTAAAGTTTTATTCGTTTCGGGAAAAAACAATTCGCCTTTGTAAGATTCACCGGTTTGCAAAACGCGGCGGATTGCCAGATTCGGTTCGTTGAAAACATCGGTTTTAAAGCGTTCGAGCAAGGTGAATAAATCTATCTCATAAAATTCCTGCGCGTTGAGTTTGGCAAGATGCCGCATCTGACGATTTAAATACGCCAGAGTTCCGTCCAAATAAGCGATGGCGTGCGCTTCCTTCAAATACGAACTGGCAATCGCGCTGAAGGATTGTTCTTTGATAATTCCGTGAATCAGGCTGATAATATCGAGCCGGTTTTCCGCCGAAAAGGTCGAAAAGAAACTCCACCAATGCTGGTGCGGAAGGTTTTTTTGACGCAGTTCCTTGCGTTGAAAATTTTGCGCGAGTTGTCCGCTGAAGGCTTCGAGAAGTGCGACGTCGGCGCGTTCGAAATTCTGCTCGATCTTGACGAATAAAACGCCGATGACGACATTTTCATAAATCAGCGGGAGCGCGACGCGAGCCGATTTTTTTCCGGCATCATCGGTTTTTAGAACAGTTTGTCGATTTTTCAAAGCGTCTTCGCAAAGTTCTATGCTTTCGCGCCAAGAAGATTGCCGGTCAATTGCCGAATTGTTGCGTTCATCATTTCGCGCCCGTCCGATCGGATTGAGTTCGCCGCTAAGTTCGCGGCGAAAAACTATCGCTTCCGAAACCGGTAGAATCGTTTCCAGCAATTTCAAACCGCTTTCGATCCGCAGATCTGCTGATTTTCCTTCGAGCAGATGTCCGGTCGAAGCCAGATAGACGAGTTTTTCGGTGAGTTCCGAATCAATCGCCCAGATTTTTTTCAAATGAACCACGCTCAACGATAGGCAAACGGTTAGCGAAATCGGAAAAAACATCAAACTTATGTCGAGGAATTTAGCCGCTAAAAGGCTCGCGCAAAACCAGAGCGCAAGATAACAAATCAAAGCCGGCAAAACCTTTTTAGTGCTGACTTTTTCCGCCCAAAAACCGACCGCCAAACTTACCGCAATCAAAATCAGAACCTTCCACCAGGTAAAAGTCGCGTGTGTCGGCAATACGAGTTCCTTTAAGAAAGAAAAAACTCCGCCGCCGAAATCCCACAAAACCGACACGAATAATGCAACCGCTGCGGATAACGCAAGCGAGATTATAACGCTTTTATTCTTGAAAATAATCATATTTATTGTTTGTGGAAGAAACGATTTTTGATTACGATTAGTTGTTTTGATGTGAGTGTTGAGATAAAACTTGTTTAATTATTGACAAACAGTGTTGTCGCTTTGATTATGCTATAAAATATAAGATTAAAGCAAGCAAATTTTTAATAATTTGCCGCAATTTTTCCGATTAATTCTGTTCAAATAAACATTTTAAACGATTATGCCGTTGGGCTTTTGCCCTTTTTTGCGAAAAACTACATAATAAAAACTAATTTTAAGCAGTAAAAAATTATGAAATTCATCACAAATTCGAGGGCTTTATTGATCGGTTTATGGCTCGGTGCGGCGTGTTTTTTCAGTTTTGCCGTTGCTCCGAGCGCATTCGGCGTTTTGCCTTCGCGCGAATTAGCGGGCAATATGGTTTCGCGGACGTTGATGATTATTAATTTCAGCGGAATCGTCATCGGCTTGCTTTTGCTTTTAACAACTTTGGTTAAACGTCTCGATCTAACGCCTTTCTGGCTTTGGACGGAAAGATTTTTGCTTTTGATCGTTGTTGCCGCCTGCGCCGTCGGGCAATTTGTCATCGCCACCTGGCTGGCGGTCGTCCGCGCTCAGTTTGGGAAACCGATAGATGAAGTCGCGCTCGAAGATCCTCTCCGAATCCAATTTAACGCGCTGCATCAATATTCGGTCTGGGTTTTGGCGGCGGCAATGATCGCCGCGCTTATCGTGTTTTTTATAATTTCGGGAAAGAGTTTTAATAATTCCGCCGAAAAAACTTCAAAAGATTTGGATTTTCAAAACGATTTTGTCAATTAAAAATTATGGAACTGATTGAAAAACTTAGCGATTTTTCAGGGCGTTATAAAGATTGGAACGCCAATGAAAACTTAAAGAATTATCCCTTTGTCGAAAATATTGACGCGCCGTTCACACCTTTGCAGCGCGCTCTGCCGATGCTCAATCTGGCGTTGATTTCCTCTGCCGGAGCATATATTGACGGCACGGATTCGTTTGATATAACTACGCGCGACGGCGACCCGAGTTTCAGGGAAATTCCGGTCGAAGTCGAAGCCGAAGATCTGCTCTACGCCGCTCGCGGCTATGATCCGACCGCCGTCAAAGAAGACCGAAACGCGCAAATTCCGGTTGATCGCCTGCTCGAATATGAAAATAACGCGGTCATCGGCAGATTAAATCACGTCTGGTGGAGCTTGTGCGGTTTTATTCCGAATGCGCGGCTCGTCGCAGAAGAAACCGCGCCGAAGATCGCCGAACGACTTCACCGCTACGAAGTTCAAGCCGCGCTTTTAATTCCGGCATCGAGGCTTTGTCATCAAACTCTGGGAATCGTCGCACGAGCGATCGAAATGACCGGAATTCCGACGATTATGCTTTCGGTTGACCGTCTGATGAGCGACAAGGTTCGCATCCCGCGTGTTGCCTATTACGACGGCGAATTCGGTTCGGTCGCCGGAAAACCGAATTGGAAACAACATCAACTCAGGATTTTGGACGAATCCCTGCGCTGGATCGAGAGTTTGGATCAGCCGACTTCGCGCAAACTGGTCGTCAAACTCGAAACCGAAACCGAAATGGCTCGCGGCGAAAGATAAAACCGAAGAAATTTTTAACCACATTATAGACACAGATAGACACAGATATTTTTTTGATTTTGATAAATCAATTGTAATAAAAATCTGTGTTTATCTGTGTTCATCTGTGGTTTAATTTTTGTATGCAGCGAATTGAAATCATTAATCGCATTAAATCGCGCGAAAAGCCCTGGGATTTTATCATCATCGGCGGCGGCGCGACCGGCGTTGGCTGCGCTCTGGACGCGGCTTCGCGCGGGTTTGACGCGCTGCTTTTAGAACAAAACGATTTCGGCAAAGGAACTTCGAGCCGTTCGACGAAACTGGTTCACGGCGGCGTTCGGTATCTTGCTCAGGGAAATTTATCGCTGGTGCGCGAAGCGTTAAAAGAGCGCGGAGTTTTATTAAAAAATGCGCCGCATCTGGTTGAAAAACGTGCATTTATCGTTCCGTGTTACAGTCTTTGGCAAAAATTTTTCTATGGCACGGGTTTGAAAGTTTACAATCTTCTTTCGGGAAAATACGGTTTCGGCAAATCAAGGATTTTGTCGAAACAGGAAACGATTGAAAAATTGCCGAATATTAAACGGGCAAATTTGCGCGGCGGAGTTTTGTATTTCGACGGGCAGTTTGACGATACAAAGCTTTTGATTGATCTGGCAAAAACCGCTTTTAAAAATGGTGCGCTCCTCTTAAATTATGCCGGAGTTTTCGGCTTTGCCGAAAACTCCGGCGGGAAGATTTTCGCCGTCAATTTTACGGATGAAGAAACGGGCGAAGTTTTTGAAATAAAAACAAAAATCGTCATCAATGCAACGGGCGCGTTTTGCGACGCGGTTCGCCGGTTTTCTGACGAAAACTCAAAAAACATCATCGCGCCGAGTCAGGGAATTCATCTAGTTTTTGATAAATCTTTTTTGCAAAGCAATTCCGCGATGATGATACCGAAAACGAGCGACGGCAGAGTTTTGTTTGCCATTCCGTTTTATAATAAAACTTTGGTCGGAACGACCGATACGCCGATAAATTCGGCGGAATCAGAACCGAACGCGCTTGAAAACGAGATCGAATTTATTCTGGAAACGGCAAAAAATTATCTGGCAAAACCGCCGGAGCGGAAAGATATTTTAAGCGTTTTCGCCGGCATTCGTCCGCTTGTAAAATCAACCGGCGCAAAAAATACCGCCGCGCTTTCGCGCGACCACATAATTGAAATTGACGAGAAAAATTTGCTGACAATCACGGGCGGAAAATGGGCGCCCTATCGCCGAATGGCGGAAGATGCGGTACATCAGGCGATAAAACTCGCCGGTTTACCTGAAAAAAAATGTGTTACGGAAGATTTGAAAATCGAAAATAATAAAAGCGATTTGCTGGAAAAATTGATTGAAGAAAATCCGGTTTTAGCCGAACAAATTCACGAGGATTTTGCATATCAAAAAGCTGAAATTGTTTATGCCGCAAGATTTGAAATGGCGCGTTGTGTCGAAGACGTTTTGGCACGGCGGACACGAATTTTATTTTTAGACGCGAAAAGCGCGATTGAATCCGCGCCGCTCGTTGCGGAAATTATGGCAAAAGAATTGCGTAAAGACAAAATATGGATTGATCGGCAAATTCTTGAATTTAATCAAACGGCAACGAAATATTTAATTAAAGATTGTGCGTAATTCAACCGACTGGAGCGCGAGCGTCTCGCTTGCCCGTTCGAGCGAAGCAAGAACGGAAAACGCTCGAACAGAAATCAAGTTGAATTGCAATCAGGCGTTCGCGCTCTGTTCTCGCAAAGCCTCGAACGCGCGGGCAAGCGAGACGCTCGCGCTCCAGTCCGCTGCGCTTGGTTGCTCCAGTCGTGCATAGCATCAGTAATTCAATAAATCCAGAGATAAACACAGATAAACATGGATAATAAATTTATAAATTTGATTTTTCAATCTAAAAAATCTGTGTCTGTCTGTGTTCATCTGTGGATTATTTTGTCTTCTCCCTTACAAATTCAACGATTTCAGATATTCACGAAAATCGCTGCCTAAATCCTCACGTTGCAGGGCAAATTCGACCGTAGCGATCAGAAATCCGAGTTTATCGCCCGCGTCGTGGCGCGTTCCATCGAGTTTGACGGCGTAAAAATCTCGTGTCCGCAGTAAATCGCGCATCGCGTCGGTGATCTGAATTTCACCGCCCGCGCCTTTTTGTGTATTTTCGATTGCGGGAAAAATATCGGGCGTGAGAATATAGCGTCCGATGATCGCAAGGTCGGAAGGCGCGTCTTCAAATTTCGGTTTTTCGACCATATCTTTGATTTTGAAGATATTCGGTTCAATCTCTTCAGCATCAATCACACCGAACCGCGAAATCGCTTCGCCCGCGACCTGCATCGTCGCAATTACCGGAGCATTATATTTTTCATAAACCTTCATCATTTGCTTAAGCGCGGGCGTTTCCGCGTCAACGACATCATCGGCAAGCAGCACGGCAAAGGCTTCATTTTCGGCAAAATCTTTCGCCTGCAAGATCGCGTGTCCGAGTCCGAGTGCCTCTTTTTGGCGCGTGTAGCTGATTCGGGCAATATTGGCGATCGCGCGAACTTGCTCGAACATTTCCATTTTTCCTTTTTCCCGAAGAATATGTTCGAGTTCAAAAGAAATATCGAAATGATTTTCAATCGAATTTTTTTCACGCCCCGTGATAATTAAAATTGATTCGATCCCTGAATTTACGGCTTCCTCAACCGAATATTGAATCAGAGGTTTATCAACCAGAGGAAGCATTTCCTTCGGCGATGCTTTGGTCGCCGGCAAAAATCTCGTTCCCAAACCCGCGGCGGGAAAAACTGCTTTGCGAATTTTGTTTGTCATAAAAGTTTTGTTAAATTCGTGTTTTAATTTTGTAAATGAGCGAATTTAAAATTTTAGGTTAAAATCGAAATATAAACAAACGTGTAGAAAAAACAAATATGCTAGACCTACATTACGTCAGAGAAAATTTGGAAGAAGTAAAAACCGCTTTGGGAAACCGCAATTTTCCGGTCGAGAGTTTGGATAACTTTGTCGAACTGGACAAAACGCGCCGCGAGATAATCAGCGAATCAGACCGCATAAACGCCGAGAAAAATTCTGCCAGCAAGGAAATCGGCGCATTGATTCAAACGGGAAAACAAGCCGAAGCGGAAGTAAAAAAAGCGGAAGTCGCCGGATTAAAAGACCGCCAGAGCGAACTCGAACATCTCCGCAAGCAACTCGAAGCGAAAATGGACGAACTGCTCGCCGGTTTGCCGAATATACCGCACGCAGATGTTCCGGTCGGCGCGGACGAATCGGCAAATGTCGAGATCAGAAAATGGGGCGAACCGCGCCAATTCGATTTCGAGCCGCAAGATCACGTTGATTTGGGCGAAGCGTTGGAGATTCTCGATCTCGAACGCGCCACGAAAATCACGGGTTCGCGCTTTGCGATTCTAAACGGCGCGGGCGCAAGATTAGAACGCGCTCTGATTAATTTTATGCTCGACATACACACGACCGAACACGGCTACACCGAAACTTTGCCGCCGTTTCTCGTCAACCGGAAATCCCTGTTCGGCACGAATCAACTGCCGAAATTCGAAGACGATCTGTTTCACATCAAAGACGAACGCGAATTCGCACTGATTCCGACCGCCGAAGTTCCGGTAACGAATTATTATGCGGAAGAAATGCTGGAAGCAAAGGATTTGCCCAAACATTTCGCGGCATACACGCCTTGTTTTCGTTCGGAAGCCGGAAGCTACGGGCGCGATACGCGCGGTCTTATTCGCCAGCATCAATTTGAAAAAGTCGAGTTGGTAAAAATCTGTCTGCCCGAAACAAGCGAGGAAGAACACGAAAAATTAACAAACAATGCCGAGCGAATTTTGCAGCTTCTCGGACTTCCCTATCGGACGGTCGTTTTATCTACGGGCGATCTGGGCTTCGGCGCGAAGAAAACATACGACATCGAAGTTTGGCTGCCTTCGCAAAACGCTTACCGCGAAATCTCGAGTTGTTCAAACTGCGGAGATTTTCAGGCGCGGCGAATGAATCTCCGGTTTAAGCGTTCGGGAAACGCCAAACCCGAATTTGCCCACACTTTGAACGGTTCGGGTCTGGCGGTCGGGCGAACCTGGATTGCGATTTTGGAAAATTATCAGCAGGCGGACGGCTCGATCGTCATCCCGGAAGTTTTACAGCCGTTTATGAACGGTTTGGAAACAATCGAGGCAAAATAAAATGACTGGAGCGCTGGGCGTCCCCGCTTGCAACCGTTGCGCGAGCAACGGAAAGGCGTTCGATTTCAAAAAACTTGATTGAAATCGAACGCTTTTTCGCGCTCACGCGCTCATTGCAAGCGGGGACGCTTGCGCTCCAGTC
>CAYUGW010000128.1:0-9365 GCA_964444245.1 uncultured Blastocatellaceae bacterium
CGGGAATCGAATTGGCTAAAATGATCTGTGCTTTCGGAAGTCTTGCGTTTTCGGCTTTTTATTTTCTAATCCAATCAGCCAAATTATCTTTAACTTTTTTCAAACGGGCTTGAGAAATTTCACCGAGTTTGCCGACGAAAATTGTTTCGGAAACTACGGCTAAACGTGAAAGACGAATAACGCTTTCGGATTTCAGGCGGGTTCGGGCAAAATCGGAATCGGTTTTTAGAATTATTTCATCGAAATCAGGAATTGCTTGGTGAATTTGCGTAGAAATCATACAAACCAGCCAATCATCATAGCTTGAGGGAAGCGGCGCAATCAATAATGAAGGTCGCTTGCCTTCCGAGAATTAAATCGGTTTGGGGAAATCGGAAAAGAACGATTTCTCCTGCTTTTCCTAACGCCATTTTTCTTGTAAATCCTCTTCGCTGTATGGCGTTTCATCTTCCAGACCTTTCATTGCCTGATTGAGCGAAAAATCCGACCATTGCTTATCTTCGCTTTCTTGTGCTTCATATTTTTGCGCGAGAAATTCCACAAAATGTAAAACTTCGGTCTGTGCCGCAACGGGCAAATTTTGCATTTTTGAATTAATAACTTCGGTAACAATCATCTTCTTTAACCTCAATTCAAATTCTACCACAAGTTATATTTGAGCAAAATTATTTTTAATTTTTAAGCCATACCAAATTAGTTTAATTTACGTTTTTTGGGCGAGTAAACATCCAAGACAATATCTTCTTTCGGCACGACTTTTTTTCAAAAGATATGCCGCTTAATCTTTCGGTGGATGCCAGCCTGCGGAAAACCAGTTTTTGCGGACTTTGATAAATCTTTCTCTGTTTAGGTTCAAAGCAGTAACGGTTGCTCTGCCGGTTGCGGTTTTGCCGATGATTTTGGCTGAATCTTTGCTCCATCTGAAATGTTCGTGCCAGTTTTGCAGACGCGGATTAAAAAGCAGAGCATTTTGTTTGGTTTTCAGATCAAAGCCTTCGGTCTTGTTATATTTGGAATTATTGCAGGTCGAACAGATCAGCCACAGATTTTCTTCATCGTCTTTTCCGCCTTTTGCTAACGGGATGATATGGTCAATTTCCAAAATATCCCAAACATATTCTTGCCGGCTCAAACAAAACCCGCAGCGATTTTTGGCGAGTCGGCGGATTTTCGTTTTTGTTTTTTCGGATATTTTCTTTCTTTGCATTATGAGAGCGGCGCGATCAAACCGCGTTCGACCGCAATGCGTAAGGCTTCGGATTTTTTCAGCATATTTCGTTCGGAAATTTCGATCATCAGATCGAGTTCGCGCTGTTCATTTTCGTTTAATCCGCTTTCACGATTTTTTACCAAAAGTTCGGATAATCTTTCCTGTTCTTCGGGCGAGATTTGAATTTTTGTCAAAGCCAGAATTTCTTCATCAGACATTTTATCGGTAAACTTTTCCCGGAAAACGTCTTCCAGCCAATCGGATAAGACTTCTTCAATCCGATGCTTTTTTTTCGAGGCGGCAATTTTTGCCTGTTGAAGAATTCTGTCCGAAATTCGTAGCGTAATTTCTTGATTCATAGCAAACTCATTTTATCACAAAGCGAGTTTATATCTAATAATTATCAACTTTTCTCATGTGCGAAATTATCGAGTCCAATCCTGAATCGTTAAATCCGGCACTTGCTGAAAATCTTTGAGATTTCGGGAAACTAAAATCGCTTCATTGGCAATGGCAATCGAAGCGATCTTTAAATCCACCCGCGCCGACATTGAAAATTTGTTCAATTAACTTCTTTTACCGTTTATGCGCGTAATTCGCCGCTCTTAATTTTCGTTTCAAACGCTTCTTGGAAGATTCGGGTTTCTGACATTTAAGGCATAATTGTCGGGATAATTTGGTTGCCGTTTTTGCGGTAGATTATAAAATCGCTGTCGGGAGTAAAAACGGTGCTGTTTTCGTAAATTTCGCTCATTCGGACTAAACAAGCATCCGCCAAAGACATCGGCACATTTTGATAACGCAAGGCTAAATCTTTAACGGCTTCAAATTCATCGGCAAGGCTGAAATCAATTTTCACCGCACCTGTTTCGATAAAATCATAAACGGCTTTGCTTGAGCCTAATATTCTTTGGGTGAGAAAACAGGATTCGGCAACGACGGCTTCGCAGGTGATTAAAGGAATCGGCATTTGGCTGATTTTTTCGACTGCCCATTCGTGATATTGGTCACGGCGAAACAAAACTGCGACCAAACTGCCCGTATCGAGCAAGACAATTTCGCTCATTCGCCAAAGCCTTCCAAATGTTTTTTGTTGGTTGAGAGGTCACCTGGGGCTTCAACGTCAATTACTCCAAACAAATGACTTGCCACGTCTGCCACGGTTTTATTAGATTCTTCTTTGACTTTCACAATAATCTGAACGCGAGTATTCGGCTTGATTTTGACAGGCTTTTCAGGACGAAAAACGACACCGTCATAAATTGCTTCAAATGTTTGAGTCATAACTTTTTACCTCGAATCAAATTTTAACATAATTTTTAAAATTCTCGTTCGAAAGTTTTCTTTTTCTGCTCTTTAAGCAACAGCAAACTCGGTCAATTTACGTTTTTCAGGCTAGTAGAAAGCGAGGACAATATCTGATTTCGGCACATCTTTTCAATTGAATTGCAGATAAAATTATCGCGTCCGATCCTGAACCGTTAAATCCGGCACTTGCTGAAAATCTTTGAGATTTCCGGAAACTCGAAATCGCTTTATTCTTATCACGGCAGATCGGCGAGCATCAGTTGGCTGGATTTTTCCATGACCGAACATAAAATAACGTTTCCGTCGGTGGCGAAAATAGTTCCGTCGAGGTGCGGCGGTATTTTGTATTTGCCGGGAGCGTCTTTTACCTGTCCGCCGGCGAAATCGTAAAATTTCAAATCGAAACTTTTCTCGGCAACGGGAACGATAAAATAGATGCCGGATGCGGACATCAGCCAGGTGTTAAAAAATCCGGCGGCTTCAAATTCCGGCACGAGTTCTTCTGCACTGCCGCCTTCGGCGGGAACGCGCCAGAGTTCACCGGGAAATCCGGTTTTTGTGAAATAGACGGTTTTGCCGTCAAGCGTCGGCGTAGCACGATACGCTCCGATGGTCGTAATTTGAACGGCTTCGCCCGTGCCGTCGGCTCTTGTTTTCCAGATATTTCTCTCGCTCGCGCCGCGGTTTGATGAAAAATAGATATATTCGCCGTCCGCGCTCCAAATCGGAAAATCCTCCTGCACGCCTTCCGGCGAAATACGCCGCGGCACGCCGCCTTCCGCCGAAATTATGTAATTATAAAAATTTTCGCCTTCTTTTTGATTAAAGACTATGCGCGAACCGTCCGGCGAAAATTGCGGCGAGCTGGACGGAAACGGCGTATCCGTAATTTGCCGCAGATTTCCGCCGTCCGTGTTCATCGTCCAGATTTGATATTCTCCCGTGCGGTCTGTCTGAAAAGCGATCCGCGCGCCGTCGGGCGAAAATGTCGGGAAGTATTCGGCAAACCCGGAATCGAGCAGTTTGCCGCCCGTCTGCCCGTCCGGCGGAACACGCCAAAGTTTCCATTGCCGGATGTCTTCGGCAAAAACCAGCGTGTTACCGTCCGGCGCAAAGGCGATGTTCGTAATATTTTTACTGCCGATCGAAACGATTTCTTGTTCGCCGCCGCTTGACGGAACGCGCCGGATAACTGTTTGATTCGGCGGGCGAACCGGCACGAAATAGATATAATCGCCGTCCGCGCTCCACGCCAGGGAATTTATAATCAAGCCGTCAAATGTCATCTGCCACGGCTTGCCGCCGCTTACCGGCACGACGAATAAATCCTGTCTGGCGAGATTGCGGGCGTGTCCGTCTTCTTTGAAAACGCGGATGAAAGCCAGACTCGCGCCGTCGGGCGAAAAACGCGGCGTGGTTTCGCTTAAAAATTCCGCCGGAGCCGTCACGCGCCGGCGCTCGCCGGTTTCGATATTTATTAAATAAACCGCGTGCTGCCCGCCTTCTTTTGAATCTTCGGTGTCAATGACGGCGATGTCTTGTCCGTCGGGCGAAAATGAGATGCTGTAATTGCCGGAAAACAGACGCGCAACCGGGCGTTCCAAACCGCCGAGCGCGGGAATTATTATCAGATCGCCCGCTTCTCCGTATTTTCCGCGAATAAAAGCAATATGATTTCCGTCGGGCGAAAAGGTCGGATAATGTTCGTTGGCTTCGGTTTTAGTCAGCTGCAACGGTGCGCCTGCGCCGACGAGCTTGACATAAATATCGGCATTTGCGCCTTCGCCGCCGTTCCACGAATACGCGAGCTGTCTGCCGTCGGGCGAAAACGCCGGAGAATTTTCGTAACCCGCCGCGCCGGAAAACGGTATGACGCGCGAAACGACAACGGCTTTTGAAGTTTGATTTTTCGAATAACTTTGATAAACGATAAAACCGCCGCCGATAACTGCGATGAGCGTAACAGCGGCAAGAAGAAGGGGAGAAAGGGAGAAAGGGAGAAAGGGAGAGGGGGGAATTTTTGACAACTCCCTTTCTCTCTTTCTCTCTTTCTCCCTTTCTTCACTATTTAGCGCAAAAGAGTCGTCAAACTCGATTGTTTCCTCGCCGCGAATGCGCCGGACGGTTTGTTCCTCGATGATGATCGTATTTTCTTCATCAGCGGAGTGCGTAACTTCCGCCGTAAAACGATAGCCGAATTTCGGCACTGTTTCGATAAACATTTCGCCGTCCGCGCATTCCGCGAGTTTTTTTCTCAGCCACGAAACATTTCGCGCCAGCGTTGTTTCCTCGATATAAGTATCAGCCCAAACAGCGTCGAGCAGTTCGCTCTTTTTCGCCACGCGCCCTGAATTTTCGACAAAATAAAAAAGCAGGTCGAATTGTTTCGGCGTAAGTTGAACAGGAGTGTCCTCGCGCCACAAACGCCGATCCCTCGCATCCAGCCGAAATGCGCCGAAACGGTAAAACTCCGTTGTTTCTTTTAGGTGTTGGTTAATAATAAAGTCCCCGTATTTGTTGAAGTTCAGCTCTAATCCAAAAAAAATCCCAAAAAAATCCAAAAAAAATCCAGACTGGTAAAGTCGAAAGTTGGTAGGTTCGTTTTGGTTACCCCGTATTCTAAGTTCAAAAACAAATGAAAATCAAGCGTAAATTTGAATTATTGATTGAAACCAATCGTCGCTACATCATTAGGCAATCGCGGTCGAGCAGACAAATCACCTGCGCGGAATGCGGCGAACCGATGCTGACAACCGAGCAAGCCGCCGGTTTTTTCGGCATCAAGCAGCGCCGCATTTTTCGGATTATCGAAGCGGAAGCGGCACATTTTGCCGAAATTGAATCGAGATAGGAGAAGAAAATGATAAAAAAATTATTACACACATTCGTTGCGGCTATTTTAGTCGGTTCGTTTGCCGCCTGTGAACAACTGTCCAAACAAAATCCGCTTGCCACAAAGTCTTCGCCGGAGTCTGCGGAAACCGAGAGCAAAACCACGACCAAAGATCACGCAGAACACGATCCGCATTGGGATTATGAGAAAGACGGACCTGACAAATGGGGATCGTTGAGCAAAAAATACGCTAAATGCGGCGACGGAAAGGCGCAATCGCCGATTGATATAAAAAATGCTTCGACATCCGAACTTTCGGAAATTAAAACGAATTTTCCGCCCGCCGAACTCAAAATTATTCACCACGAGCATAAAGCCGATTTGGAAAACACCGGTCATACCATTCAGGTTGATTACAGTGAAGGCGATACGCTGAAAATCGGCGATGTTGATTACGCCCTGCGGCAGTTTCATTTTCACGCGCCGAGTGAGCATACGATCAACGGGAAAAATACGGCGATGGAGATGCACTTGGTGCATACAACCGCCGATGGGAAAGAATTTGCCGTCATCGGATTGCTGATCGAGCAGGGAACGCAAACCAACGAAGCGTTTGAGCCGATTTGGGCGAATCTGCCGAAAAATAAAAGCGAGAAGACTCATCTGGAAAACGTCGAAGTGGATATCAACCGATTTCTGCCTGAATCGCAGACAACTTTTCGTTACGACGGTTCTTTAACGACTCCGCCGTGTTCGGAAGGTGTGAAGTGGATAATCTTTTCAAATCCGATTCAAATATCGGCTGAACAAATCGCGAAATTCACGCAAATAATCAAGAAAAATAACCGCTCGCCTCAGCCGCTCAACGGGCGAACGGTGGAAACCGACCGGATTGAGGAAAGTGACTTAGATTAAATGGATACAGATGTCAACCCGGAGCAAATATGACGCTTGTTATTACGTTGACTCACAAGATTTCCAAGGCGTTCGTTTTATGGTTACCAACGGCAATATTGCGCGAATTGATATTGGCAGTATTTTACATGTGTGAACGCAATCGTTTATAGAGACCTTAAAAACAACCACAAACTGTCGAAATGGGAAGAAGCGGAATGTCCTGCGGAGGAATAAAATCCTTTCAATGATTTATAGAAAAAGGCTGGATTTTATTCAGCCTTTTTCTATTGAAACCTCTCAAAAAAAAAGTTAAACAAAAAATATTTATTCTGATGATGGCAACCTTTACAAACTTTGAGGCTACTTGTGTTAAAAGGAACTATGTATATGGTTGAGGTTTCCAGACAATGAAAATTTCGCACTATTTGTTTATTACGCTGATATTGACCGGATTCGCGCATTCGATTTTCGCTCAAGTTCAAACTAAGGTTTTAACGCGCGGGGAAATCGAAGTTCTCGAACAAATTTCAGATGATGCAAAAAATCTTGAACTTCCCGAAAATCGCGCTTCGGTTTATTCACAAATCGGCGTATATTTTTGGGAAACCGATAAAAATCGCGCCGAACAATTATTTCAAGACGCGGTAAATGAATTGATCGAAATTCAAAATGAAGCCGCTTTGGAAGAAAATATAAAGCCGCCCGTTTTAATTTACGGGTATGTTCCGCGTCATCAGATCATCTTTAATATTTCGCGCTTTGATCCTCAATCGGCGTATGCGTATTTCCTGAAAAGCCGTCCTCAAAAACTTGCTCAGAAACTTGTCGAGTTTGAAAACAATCCGAATTTTTATAATGACAATCTCGGCGCGAACGTACCGATTCTTCAGGAAGTTACGGAAGAACTGCGCCTCAAAGTTTCGGTTGCCGGGCAAAATCCCGAACGCGCACCGGAATTTATCAAAGATGATCTAAAGAATGGAATCACGAGCGAAACTCTGGATTTTCTCAAAGAACTCTACAAAATAAACCCGAAACTTGCCGATCAGCTCACCGAAAAAGCCGTGCTGAAAATTCTTTCGATAAAATCATTCTCGACCGAAGATAAAAAGCTGACTCAATATAAATTCCGGTCTTATTTAATGACCGCTCAAAGATTTCTAACTGTTTTGGGAAGAGAAGCTTTTTATGATCGATACCCGATGACGGTTTCAAATAAAACCCTCCGAAAATTAGCCGATAAACTTTCTCTGTACTGGTTGGAAAGAGAAACGAACATAAACATATTCGGTATCAAAACCGTAGAAAAATTCTTTCCCGAACGCGCCTTGAAGATCAAAGAAAAGCAGAAAGCCCCATCAACTCAAGACCCGGAAAGACAAAAACTTAAAGAACTATTGGAAAGCGATCTTTCCGCTCAGGAACTTGTAAATCAAGCTGAATCTGTTCCGAAATGGAAAAACTTCATTTATGACAAAGCCGTTTGCACACTGGTTAAAAGCGGCGATGTAACGGGTGCGATCAATTTACTGAATGAAAAAATCCCGGACAAAAATTATGTAAAAATGCACACTTTCAGGATTTACAACGATTTTGCTATGAGAGAATTATTAAAAGATAATTTTGATAATGCCGAGATTTTGATAAACAAAATCTCCGAAGACGGCTGGAAAATTCGTCCTCTGATTTATCTGGCAATAGCGGTTTATTTAAAAAATCCGGCGGAGAATAAAGAAGAATCTCTGCGGATTTTAGATCAGGCATCTTCGATAAGCAATAAATATTCCGGTGAAAATTTATCTGAATTAGTTGTTTCGGCTTATACTTTAACGGACAAAGATCAGGGAATTAAATTATTCGAATCATTTATTAACGGGCTTATTTCGCAGAAAAACTCTTATTCTGCGACAGGTTTGCGATCATTTCCGGAATTAAGTGAAGCGATTTACATTTTGAAAACAGACCGTTTTCAACAAATCGTAAATTTGATAAATAAGGCAGATCGAGCTGAGATTCGAATTCCGCTAAAACTTATTCTATTTAATGACAGAAGATTAAATCTGAAAACAGAATTGTCAAAATTTAGAACCTGCCGATTCTAAAGGATGCGCGACAAATTATCGTTCACCCTTTATTTTATGATTCCGAATAATTATTAAAAAAGTCTGTCAACGGGGTGAAAAATTTGTTCCCTAACCGAACTATTATTTTGTTTTTTCTCTTTTTCCCATAATTTTTCGCCGTCTTTATTGACACTTTCCGAACGAGTTTTTTCACTTCCGGAAGAACTTGCCGCCATCTTCATTTCCCTGTTATTTTGCCAGTCGGTTTTACTGCTTTTTTGTATTGCTTCTAAAATATTTGACATAATTGTTTCTCCCTTGTCAGATAACCGAAGCAAGACGGTTCGGCTTAATTTCAGTAGATACTTGCCTATTTTCTCCAGCCTTCCGAGCGTTCAAAATTAATACGAATTGCCTTGCTTCAGTTAATGTTTGTTTTGGTAAAAGCAAACGCCGTGCCGTTTTTGTAAAGCCCGAAAAATAAAGGGCATCTCCTGGAAGAAATTGAAAATGCTCCGATTCGATACAATTTGATTTGTAACGATTTATGACAAAATCGTTTTGTTTTGATAATGTCTGCATTTTATCCGAACGGAAAAATGTTCTATTCTGAAGAGGAAGAGTCTTTTTAAAATATGGAATGGATACTTTGGATTTTTTTAGCGTTTTTTGTTTTGTCTTTGATCTCAACGACAATTGCCGTTATACGTTATCGCCGCCAGATTCAGACGGCGTGGCTGATGTTTAAAACCTTTCGCCAATTTAAGCAAAAAACCAAACCGAAACAGAAAAACATCGGAACAAAAGCAAAAACTTCGGATTCGCCGCTCGTACGCTGTTCGAAATGCCAGAAATGGATCCCGCAGGACGGCGCGGTTAAATTGAAGTCAAACTTTTTTTGCTCGCACAATTGTATGGAAAAATCGTTTGCGGTCAAAAATTAAACGCGCTAATTTCCGGCAAGTTCTGGCAACCTTTGGCGTTCTTGATACACCTTTAGTTTTATCGAGGTCTGAAAATTTATGTCAAAAATTCGTTTTTCCCTTTTCGCCGC
>CAYUGW010000129.1:0-9301 GCA_964444245.1 uncultured Blastocatellaceae bacterium
TTCTGCATACAATTTTGCACACAACTTTTAATTTTCGATTTTTTTTAACTACTAAGGAACGTGTAAAAAATAACTTATAACGATATACTAATTAGAACTTATTTAGAGTAACAGGTATCAGTTATGAGTAAAACCATTGAGCAAATATTTTTCGAGTCGCCAGAGCGAAAAACAAAGGCGACAGTATGCCGCGTTAAAAGCCAATGAACTCGGGTATTTTGGAGTTCACCAAGTCGCAGACAAACTCGGCATTCATCCCCATACGATTCGGGCTGGACAAAAAGAGTTGATGGAAATTTCCAAGGGTGGAGAGATTTCAGCGCGGATTCGGCAAGTTGGCGGAGGAAGAAAAAAAACTTGAAAACGAGCCGCATCTCGAACCGTTGTTTGAGGAGCTTATCGAAAGCCAAACAGCCGGTTCACCGATGAATGAAAAAGTTCTTTGGACAAATTTGAAAGAGGCGGAAATAGTCAGATTATTCGAGCAAAAAGGCGTTTCAATCACTCGTTTTATCGCCAAGCAATTGACCGAATTGAAAGGTTTGGTGAAACGGCAGATGAAGAAAACCAAGACAGCCAAAGAAGTCGAGCAACGCGATGAGCAGTTCGGGCGGATTAATGATTTGAAAGCCGATTTTCTCCGGCGAGGGTTGCCTGTTTTGAGTGTTGATACGAAGAAAAAAGAATTTATCGGACAATTTTATCGGGCTGGGAAATCCTATTGTAAAAAGGCGGTCAAAGTTTTAGACCATGATTTTCCGAGTTTAGCCGAAGGGCGAGTAGTGCCGCACGGGATTTATGACATAAAGCTCAATAAAGGTTATCTAAGTATTGGAAATAGTAAAGATACGTCCGAGTTTCTGTGTGATAATATCAAATATCAATGGCAAAATAATATCAGTCAGGACTATCCTCAAGCGACGGAAATGTTACTTTTAATGGACGGCGGCGGAAGCAATTCGTGCTTGCATTACATCGTCAAAGAGGATTTACAGAATTTGGCGAATGAGTTGAAAATGAAAATCAGAGTAGCACATTATCCGCCCTATTGTTCAAAATATAATCCGATTGAACACCGCCTTTTTCCGCATTTACAAAGAAGTTGGGAAGGAGTCGTGTTTGCTAATTACAAAATTATCAAAGAACGAGCCGAACAAACAAGGACTGAAAAAGGACTGCAAGCAGTAGCTTGGATTAACGAAAAACTGTATCAAAGCGGGAGAAAATATAGTGATAATTTCAAAGAAACAATGACCATCGTTTTTGATGAGTTGTTACCAAAATGGAATTATCAAATCCATCCGTTATAACTTATTTTTTACACGTTCCTTAAGAAATTATGTATTCAAAAATTAAAAATCAATTAGAAAATACAATCAACGAAATCATAGAAGCTGGGCTATATAAACACGAGCGCGTGATCGAAAGCCCGCAGGACGCACGGATTGAAGTCGCGAATCAGGAAGTTTTGAATATGTGCGCCAATAATTATCTTGGTCTTTCGGACGACAAACGAATCGTCGAGGCGGCGCATAAAGCTCTTGATGATTGGGGTTACGGTCTGTCGAGCGTGCGCTTTATTTGCGGGACGCAGACGATTCATAAAGAATTGGAACAAAAAATTTCCAACTTTTTAGGGATGGAAGACACGATTCTTTACACATCGTGTTTCGACGCGAACGGGGGGCTTTTTGAAACTATATTAGGCGACGAAGACGCGGTAATTTCCGACGAACTCAATCACGCGAGTATTATTGACGGCGTTCGTTTGTGCAAGGCGCAGAGGTTTCGTTACAAAAACGGCGATATGTTTGATCTTGAAGAAAAATTAAAGTCCGCAAGTTCAGCGCGAAACCGTTTGATTGCGACGGACGGCGTTTTTTCGATGGATGGTTATTTTGCCAAACTCGACGAAATCTGCGATCTGGCGGAAAAATACGATGCGCTCGTCATGGTTGACGATTCGCACGCGGTCGGTTTTGTCGGCGCGAGCGGGCGCGGAACGCACGAATATTGCGGCGTGATGGATCGCATAGACATCATCACCGGAACGCTCGGCAAAGCACTCGGCGGCGCGTCGGGCGGTTATACTTCGGCGAAAAAAGAAATTGTTGAATTATTGCGCCAGCGTTCGCGCCCGTATCTTTTTTCAAATTCGGTCGCGCCGTCAATCGTCGGCGCGTCAATTGCGGCGATTGATATGCTTAATGAATCAACCGAACTGCGCGATAAGTTAGCTGAAAACACGCGCTTTTTCCGCGAAGAATTATCAAAGATCGGTCTGGAAATTCTGCCCGGCGAGCATCCGATTGTTCCCGTAATGTTCGGCGACGCACATCCGGCGGTCAAAATGGCTGAATCGCTTCTGAAAAAAGGCGTTTATGTCATACCGTTTTCATTTCCCGTCGTCCCGAAAGGCAAAGCGCGAATCAGAACGCAGGTTTCGGCGGCGCATTCAATCGAAGATTTGCAATTTGCGGTCGAAAAATTCGCCGAAGCAAAGGCGGAGTTAGGAATATAAAACCAAGAAATATTAACCACAGATGCACACAGATAAACGCAGATAAAAATAGATGTTTTTAGACTTTCAAATCTTGTTTTATATCCGTGTTAATCTGTGTCTATCTGTGGTTAAATCATTTTTTATGTATGAAAAATTTTGAAGCAACCGAATCCTTCGCCCAAAGAATGGACAAAACTGATTCGCTGAAACATTTCCGCGAAAAATTCTATATTCCGAAACAAGTGTCGGGCGAAGATGTTTTGTATTTTACGGGAAATTCGCTCGGGCTTCAGCCGAAAATTACTCAAAATTACATCGAACAGGAATTAAAAGATTGGGAAACTTTCGGCGTTGAAGGACATTTTCACGCGAAAAATCCGTGGATGCCGTATCACGAATTTGTTTCCGAAAGTTTAGCGAAAATCGTCGGCGCGAAGAAATCGGAAGTCGTGGCGATGAATTCTTTAACGGTAAATTTGCATCTTTTGATGGTTTCGTTTTATCGCCCGACCGAAACTCGTTACAAGATCGTGATTGAATCAGACGCATTTCCGTCCGACAAATACGCCGTGAAGTCGCAGATTACGTTTCACGAAACAGTTTGGAGTCCCGCCTTAAGGCGGCAAAACGCCGAAACCCAAGGGGAGAAGCCACCTAAAGGCGGGACTCCAAACGCACTTATCGAACTCAAACCGCGTGATGGCGAAACGACTTTGCGAACCGAAGATATTTTGCGAACGATCGAAGAAAATGCCGATTCTATCGCGTTGATAATGCTCGGCGGCGTGAATTATTATACCGGACAGAAATTCGATTTTGAAACGATTACCAAAGCCGGACACGAAGCGGGCGCGATTGTCGGTTTCGATCTCGCGCACGCGGCGGGAAATGTCGAACTCAAACTTCACGATTGGAACGCGGATTTTGCGGCTTGGTGTTCGTATAAATATTTAAATTCCGGTCCGGGCGGAATTGCGGGAATTTTTGTTCACGAACGTCATCACGAAAACGCCGATCTGCCGCGTTTTGCCGGCTGGTGGGGACACGACAAGGAAACGCGCTTTTTGATGGACGACGAATTTATTCCGATAAAATCGGCGGAAAGCTGGCAACTGTCGAATCCGCCGATCTTTCAACTCGCCGCTCTGCGCGCTTCGCTCGATATTTTTGAAGAAGCCGGAATGAAAAATTTGCGCGAAAAGTCTGTAAAACTAACCAATTATCTGGAATTTCTTTTAAGCGAAATCCGCGACGAACGAATTTCCATTATCACGCCGAAAAACGAAAAAGATCGCGGATGCCAGCTTTCGATTCGTGTCAAAAACTCGGACAAAAGTTTATTCAACGAAATCACCAGGCGCGGCGTGATCGCCGATTGGCGCGAGCCGGACGTAATCAGAGTCGCACCCGTTCCGCTCTATAATTCGTTTACGGATTGCTGGAAATTTGCGGAAATTTTGAAGGATTGTTTGAGATGAAAGAGATAACCCATATTTGGTTTTACACAAATCTTAGTCTTAATCAATACTTCGGACAGTTTTTTGATACTTGAAAGCCAATAAAGACGGGCTTTCTAATTTGAACAAGTGAATTAAATCAAACTTAGCTCAAAACCTGACTTTGATTTAATTCATAACTTCAATGTTTTTCAACAGTTTACAAGAATTACCGAACTTAAAACTGTCCGAATTATTGTTAATAAATTAACTGAAAATTTAGGTTTTGAGTTAGAAGAATCTGATTATGAAAATGTTTGGGAATGGACCATTTCTTCATTTGGCGATGTAAGATTGGACATTTGCAGAGACCATACAGAAAAAAGATTGGAAAGTTACACGACTATATTCTGCATAGATGAAAATAAAAAGCCATTAACAGAAAACTTGATAAATCATATTGTTACAAAACTGAAATCGCTACATATCGCACCGATTTATCTTGGACAAAATTGGATTGGTGAAAATGACGATTTTGAAAGTGAAATTATTAAGGTTGTTGAATGAGGATTATTTCGCAGATTCAAACTGAAGAAGATTTTGACGAATATCACCAAAGCGAAACCTGGCTTGATGTCGCAAAGGAAATTTGCCTTGCGAATCAATTTTCGTTCAATGAAATAAAACGCGCGGGAGGCAGCGAGCATGTCGTGTTTTTTCTTGACGACGCGTTTGTTTTGAAAATTTATCATCCTTTTAGAAAATGTTTTGAACGTGAACTGAAAGGTTTGGAAATCGTCGGCGGAAAAACCGATTTTAAAGTTCCCGAAATCATTCATCAAGGCAGTTTTGAAAATTTTCCATACGTTTTAATGACGCGAGTCAAAGGCGATTTGATGATGCGTGCCGATTGGCTGGAAATTCCCGAAAAAGCGCAGATCGAATTCATCTCAAAACTCGCCGCCGGACTGAAACAAATTCACGCGCTTCCGGCGCCGGATTCGTTTGAGAATAATTGGGCGGAATTTGTCAGGAATCGCGCCGAAACATTTATCGAAAGGCAGATCGCGCACGGCGTAAACCGGAAGGTTTTAGACGCTTTGCCCGCATTTATCGAAGAAAACTTAAAACTCGTTCCCGTAGATTCAGAAACCGTTTTTATGCATTCGGATGTTCATTTCGGGAATTTGGGAGTTGTAAAAACGGATAAAAGCCTGGAAATTGCGGGGCTTTTCGATTTTGCCGACTCAAGACGCGGTTTTTACGAATACGATTTTCTCGCTGTCTGCGTATTGATAATTCAAGGACAAGGCAATTTGCAGAGCGAATTTTTCAAAGCTTACGGCTACGCGGAAAGCGAATTAGACGTGCAGATGCGGCGGCGTTTGATGATGCTGACAATGCTTTACGAAACTGCCGATTTAAAGAGATACGCAATGCGTTTGAAACCCGAAGCAGTCGAATTTTCGCTCGATGAATTGGAAAAAGGCATCTGGAGTTTTTCAGAATAAAATTTATGGCAAAACAAAAAGTAATTATCATCGGCGCGGGACTTTCGGGTTCGCTTTTGGCAATTTATCTCGCCAAACGCGGCATTGAATGCGACATTTACGAAGCTCGCGGCGATATGCGCGAAAGTGAAATGTCCGCCGGGCGTTCGATCAATCTCGCGCTGTCGAATCGCGGAATCGCCGCTTTAAGAGAAGTCGGTTTGGATGAATATATGCTCGCCGAAGCCGTGCCGATGTACGGGCGAATGATTCACGATACACAAGGAAATCAAAAACTTCTTCCTTATTCTGGCAGACAAGGCGAATATATCAATTCGGTTTCACGCGCCGGACTCAATATCGCTTTGATGAACGAAGCCGAAAAATATGACGGCGTAAAGTTTTATTTCAACGAAAAATGTGTTGATTTCGATTGCAATTCGGGCGAAGCAATTTTTGAATCGGGAAAACTTGTGAAAGGCGACACTTTAATTGCGACCGACGGCGCAGGTTCGGCGGTTCGCAACGCGATGCTTCACGGCGGTGTTGCGCGTTTTGATTTTTCCCAAAAATGGCTCGAACACGGTTATAAAGAACTGCATATTCCGCCAAAGGATTTGGGATTTGGGATTTCGGATTTGAGATTTAAAGAAAAATCCGATGATTTGTTTCAGATGGAGAAAAACGCTTTGCACATCTGGGCGCGGCGTTCGTTTATGATGATCGCACTGCCGAATTTCGACGGCAGTTTTACCTGCACATTGTTTTTGGCACACAAAGGCGAAAACGGTTTTGAGCAATTGACTGACGAAAACTCTTTACTTTCATTCTTTGAAACTAATTTTGCCGATGCGATTCCTTTGATGCCGACTTTGACGGAAGATTTTTTCGCCAATCCGACCGGAAATCTCGGCACGATCAAATGTTTTCCGTGGAATGCGGGCGAAAAAGCGTTACTGCTCGGCGATTCGGCGCACGCCGTCGTGCCGTTTTACGGGCAGGGAATGAACGCTTCGTTTGAAGATTGCCGCATTTTGAACGAACTTATCGAAAAGCGCGGCGCAAATTGGGAAATGATTTTCGATGAGTTTACAACTATCAGAAAACCGAACGCCGACGCGATTGCCGATATGGCGGAAGAAAATTTCTACGAAATGCGCGACGCGGTCGCCGATCCGGTTTTCCAGAAAAAACGTGAACTCGAAACTCTTTTAGAGCAAAAGTTTCCCGATTATTTTTCAAAATATTCAATGGTTACATTCCGCGAAGATTTGCCTTACGCGGTCGCCAAGGAAAAAGGCAATGCGCAGGATAAACTTTTGATGGAAATCTGCGCGAATGTTGAAAGTGTGAATGAGATTGATTTAAATGAGTTGGTGATAAAAATAAACTCAACGATTAAATGAATATGAATTTCTCTCAAAATGATTTAGTCGGTTACTGGAAGATTTATTCCGCACCTGAAAATAGTCCTGAAAGTTACGGGGAAACATATCTGCGTTTTACTGAAAACGGTTTACTTGAATGAGGTTGTGCGGATACCTCTAAGATTTGTGTGCTTTCTTTTGATTATCGGCTCGACAATGAAAAAATTATCACGATTTGCCCGCCCAATCCACGCAAAGAATTTACTCCGTATTCATTTCAACATCTCGGACAAAAAACTTTTTCTTTACGTTTACTCATTAAGTCCGGACGGAGAGATTGCTCTTCTTCTTCCGCCTGCGGGGGGAATATCAGAAGAAATAAATCCTGAACTATAATGAACCGGACAATGGGGTTCACTTTAGTATCTCTGGAAATTGGTTTATTATAACTAATCCACATTCCCCAAAGTCTGGCTTCATCTCGAACTTCCAGCCAATCATTTTTGACTCTTTGAAGTAAATATATTTTGATTTTCTCTTGCACTTAAAATATATGAAATTATTGAGTATCGTTATTAATCTAAAATTACTTTACCCCATTTTCTTTTACGCTTTATTCCAATCAAACGATCAAATCATTAAGACGCGAAAATTCCTTTGACCGCAGAAAGTCCCTGTGCTTTGCGCCACGCTGCGATTTGACCGCAATGATGTCCTTCGTGAAAGACCAGTATTTGCAGGTGATGCCCGATTGAAGGCTGTGTTCTGACAAGCGTTTCATCCGGTGTCGGCTGATCGAAATTTTTCATCTTCCGAAGCGCATCGAGCCTGAGCAAGCCTGTTTCGGTTAGTCTTTCGACGAGAAATTGTTTCGAGTCGTAATTTTCGATATTCGAATTCGGATTTGAATTCGGTCCGTATTTGCCCAAAATCTCCATAAAATCCGCCGAAAGCTCGCTGACTTTGAGCATTGATAAAAGATAAACATCACCCAAAAGCAGATGCCCGAGAATCCAAGCCGGATGATTTTCGCCTGCCGCCGTTTGCAGTTGCAGTTGCTCGTCGCGCAAATCTTCGACCAATGAAAATGTTTGTTTTCGTGCCTGTTCGAGCGACCAGATTAATAATTCGTTCATTAGATTAAAATTATTCGCGCCAATCTGAAATCACTTTGCCGCTTTCTCCTTCGTGCATTATCTCATTAAGGCAAATCCAACCAATCACGCAACGATTTTTCGAGTTCTTTGGCATCGGCATCAGATAATTTTCCGACAAGCTTTTTCACCAGAGTTTGTTTTATCGTGAAAATACCGCGCTTGACAGCAGTTTCGACATTCAAACCTGCGAGCTTCCAATCGGTTAAAACAAATTCGCCTCCAAGTAAATTTCTTGTTTTGCTGGTCAGCGCGACAACGAATAAATCTTGCGAAATATGCGGCGCATTAATGACAACTGCCGGACGCACTTTTGAACTGGTCAAATCCGAAAACGGGTAGCGGACAAGCACGACTTCATTTTTCGAGAAGTTCGGCATAAACATCGTCCTCCTCGTTATCCCAAATCTCGTCTAACGATTCAGAGCTTGCCGATTGCCAGAAATCATTTTCGTCTTCCACCAACAATGTTACCAGAGCGCGTGTGCCGTCCGGCGCATCAACTTCGCCGATAGTTTCGATTTTGCCGTCGTGAACGACCGCCCAAACTGTTTCTAACATAAAATTATTACCTCAAGAGAAATTATAAGCTAAAAATAAAACTTTAACGTCAGATTTTCCGACAATCGTAAATCGCTAATTGAAAATCGCAAATTCTCTAAATCACGCTCCAATCCAACATCACTTTCCCGGAATTTCCTTCAAACCGTTTTCACACATCTTCTATTTGATTAAGTCGTTCGATATCCGCAAGGTCTTTATATCTGCCGCTTTCGAGTTTATTTTTGATGAGATCCGATTTGCTGACGGTGTTGATAAAAATATCTTCGACGGCGATTATTTTTCGAGATTCAAAGGCTTTTTCAAACTCGATTCCGTCGGCAAAGTTCATCAATTGAACTTTGAGCGGTTCGACTCCGATTTCGACAAGACTGCGTTTTTCATCAAAAATATCGCTCAGATCGAAACCGCCGAAACCGAAATCCTGCAATGCTTTGATGAGATTTCCGATATTCTCGCCGTCATCCGATACAAAAATATCAATATCGTTGGTCGTTCGCGGATAGCCGTAAACGCCGACCGCATATCCGCCGATCATCAAATATCGAACATTATTCGAATTTAATGATTTGAATAACTCTTTGAAGTCTTCCGGTAGCTCTATTTCCATAGTTAATCCGCCGTAATCTTTCGATATGCTGAAGGCGTTCCTTGACGGTCGTGTTTTGCCAAAACTCGATTTCATCGCGGGCGGAATCTTCGATTCTGCTGCCGATTTTTATTTTGGTTTTGTTTAATTTTAACTGCGGAATGTCGTTCATAGTTTCGATAATTATATCACGCTCCAATC
>CAYUGW010000130.1:0-9293 GCA_964444245.1 uncultured Blastocatellaceae bacterium
GTTAAAGTCGGTCGCGGAGTCGGCGTTGAAGTATTTGTATTGACATTCGTGTTTGTATTGTCTTCGTCATCAGGTGTCGGCGAAGGACTCGGCGACGGCGTCGGAGTCGGAGTCGGTGTTTTGGTGTTGGCGTTGGTATTTGTATTGGTGTTGGCGTTAATGTTCGTGTTGACGTTGGCGTTAAAATTAGCATCAAACAACGAATTATCGGCATTCAGATTGTCATTCAAATTCGTATTAAGCGAATTAAAATTGGTGTTGATATTTTGATTTGCTTCTTCCGCTCCTTGATTGCTCAAAACCCAGAAAATACCGATTATCGCCGTCGTTGCCACGACCGTTCCGATAATCGTTAAAAGCACGACGATTGCCGTATTCGATTCCCTTGGCGGCGGCATTCGCGGCGAAGGCGTGGTTTTTGTTCGAATCTGCTGCTGTTTTTCTTCTTCCGCGCCCATCGGAATGACGATGCGCTGCGCACTTTCGGTTCGTTCGATCTGGGTTTGATATTCGTCCGAATCGGGATCGAGCGGCGGCGGTTTCGGCGCGGGAGTTTTGCGTCGAATCACGGTTTCTTCGCCGTATTCATCGGCACTGACGCTCGGCAGTTCGGTAAAATTCGGCTGATTTTCGTCAATTAAAGGTGTTCCGTCTTTGGTGCAGAAGCGCAAAATTTCTTCGTCGTATCTGGTTTGGCAAGCTGGACAATATTTCATAAATTCGGTTTTTCGGGGGAAAGTTTATTCAATAAATTGTAAGTAAAATATATAAACAGGTTTTTGTTTAGTGAAAAAGTGAAAGTGTGAAAAAGTGAAAAAGTCTTGCGTCCTGTTTGAAATAAAACTGACTTCTTCATTAAAACCCAAAGCCGAAAAATGCAAAAAACTTTTTCACTTTTTCATCTTTAAACTTTTTCACTAATTAAACAAAGACCTTAAAATCACAAAACAAAACTCTTAATTCAAATTTTACCACTGATTATATTAAATCGGCGAATCAGGCGAAAATCAAGGAACGAAATTATAAACGATTATGCCCGTAACTTTTACGGCTTGCCCGCTTAATTGCGTCGGGCGAAACTTCGCACTGCGAGCCGCCCGAACCGCTGAACTTCTCAGCAGAGGATGACCGCTGACGGCTCTTGCCTGTGTTACATTTCCGTTTTCATCTACCAAAACCTGAACATTTACCGCGCCGCTCGCCTTGACGGCTCTTGCCGCCGGCGGATATGCCGGTTTCGGCAAACTCGTCGCTTTGCCGTTTAACACGCCGGCGGAAATCGGTCTTTTCGGAACCGGTTTCGGAGTCGGTTCATTTTCAACTGTCGGTTTCGGAGTCGGTTTATTTTCGGGTGTCGGAGTTTTATCGGGCGTTTTTGTTTCGCTCGGTTTCGGCGTGACGGTCGGTTTCGGAGTCGGCGTGCTTTTAATGTTTTCATTACTATTGGCGAGAGGCAGATCGGTCGCATCGGGGATATTTGCATTTGAAACTTCAAAAACGGGATTTTCTTCCTGAATATTGGAATTTGCCGCGTTTGCCGTATTTGTATTGGAGAAAGCGATTTCATTCGAGTTTTGATTACTCAAAACCCAGAAAACGCCGCCGATTGCCCCGCCTAAAAGAAGAATTCCGCCAAGGAAAACCGCGCCGACAAAAATCCCCATACCGGATTTTCGCGGTGGCTCTGATTCGATTTGCGTTGGCGATGCGGCGAATTGATCGGTCGCAGCGAAAGGCTTTTGACCGGCGGCAATTGTTTCTTCCGAAAGGGTTTGTTCGCGCCATTCTTCCGTTACGGCTTCGGTTTGCTGCGGATTCGTATCTCCCGGCAAATCATAAATTTCGGTGGCGGCTTCGGTCGAGGGTTCGGCATCGCCGCCGATCAGCGGCGTTCCGTCTTGCAGACAAAACCGCATATAATCATCATATTTAGCCTGGCAGTTCGGACAAGTTTTCATCTAATTTTTTCCTTAAATAATATAGATATTATCGGGAATAAGAAATAAACCACGAAAGGACACGAAGAAAACACGAAGTTAATTAAAAAAGTTTGTAAACCGATAAAAATTTTCGCATCCTTTATTAAAGCGTGAATTTGACGAATAAAAATCTTCGCGAAATCTTCGTGGTTTATTATTTTCAATAATGTCTAACGTTCAAAACGCTTTTCGTAATTTGCGGGAAACCCTTTCAAAATCTTAGACTCGAATTTTAACACTAATCTTTATTTATCAAAAACAAATCAACTTCCAACAACATTATATTTCAAATCATTTATGACAAATTATCAAAATTTTATTGCCGAACGCATTGATAAAGTTCCGGTTTCGGGGCTGCACAAATTTTTCGGCATCGCGGCTTCGATGCCCGATGTGATCTCGCTCGGAGTCGGCGAACCGGATTTTCCGACACCCGCGCCGATTGCTAAAGCCGCCTTCGACGCAATTTATAAACGGGCAATCGGCTACACGGCAAATTCCGGTTTGATCGAGTTGCGCGAAATGCTTGCGGCTCATTTAAACACGCATTACCATATAAATTACGCGCCGGAAGACGAAATTTTAATCACGGTCGGCGTGAGCGAAGCCTTAAAATGTATTTTTTCCGCGATTTGCAATGACGCGGACGAAATCATCGTACCGCAGCCGTGTTTTGTCGCTTACGAACCCGAAATAATTTTCGCGGGAGGCGTTCCCGTTCCCGTAATTTGCCAGGTTGAAAACAATTTCCAGCCCGATCCGAAAGACATTCGCGCCGCCATTACGGATAAAACAAAAGCGATCTTTATCGGCTATCCGAACAACCCGACGGGCGCGACTCTTTCGAGAGAAACCGCGCTTGAAATTGCCCGCATTGCCGAAGAACACGACATTTTGGTAATTTCCGATGAAATTTATGACCGCCTCGTTTACGGCGTGTCGCACGTTTGTTTTCCGGCTTTGCCGAATATGAAAGAACGCACGATTCTGGTCGGCGGGTTTTCCAAAGATTACGCGATGACGGGCTGGCGCGTCGGCTATATCTGCGCCAACGCCGAATTGATGGAAGCATTTTCAAAAATTCATCAATACGCCGTAATGAGCGCACCGACGATTTCGCAATACGCCGCACTTGCCGCGCTTGAGATCGGCGAACCGTTCGTTCAAAAAATGCACACCGAATATGACCGGCGGCGAAAATTCGTCGTATCTTCCTTAAATGAAATGGGCTTGGATTGCTTCGAGCCGACCGGCGCGTTTTATGCATTTCCGTCCGTTCGGAAAACCGGATTAAGCGGCGATGAATTTGCCGGTAAACTCCTGATAGATCAGCAGTTGGCGGTCGTTCCCGGCAGCAGTTTCGGCAAAGGCGGCGACCATCACATTCGCATCGCTTACTGCAAATCCTTTGAGCAAATCGAAACGGCGTTTGAAAGAATGCGCAGATTTTTGGATAAGGTTTAACATTGATTAAAAATGGTAGTGTCTCAGAATTTATGCTATCAAACCTCTGACTTCCGCAATAGCTGTTAATTATTGCTTTTCAGTTATCGGTTATTGCGGAAGAAAAATTTCTCGGCATAAATTTTGAGACACTATCAGGTTGAGCTAAGACTTAAGACTCAGGTTAATTTATAATCGTGAAATACAGCGGGAGCGGCGATACCTTGAATTTTCTTTGTGTCGCCGTTTTGATCGTTTCGCGGTTTATATTTTTTATGATTTAATTTTATTAATGCAATTGTTCGATTTTTTCAAACGACAGGTTCAGATCGCGCACGTTTACGGCATTCCCGTTCGTGCCGATTACCGCTGGTTTTTCGTTCTGATCGTCTTGTCCTGGGTAACGGCGGCAAGCATCAACGGGCAGATTAATAATCTTTTGACGAGCGGAATCTTCGGTATTTTAACGACTCTGATTTTCTTCGGTTCGATTTTTATACACGAACTCGCCCACGCTTTTATTGCGCGGATGGAAGGCATACAGGTTTTAGACATCGTTCTGCATCCGTTCGGCGGAATGGCAAGATTCCGGCGCGAACCCGACACGCCGCGCGCCGAATTTCGGATAGCGATTGCCGGACCGGCGGCGAGCTTTCTGCTTTCGCTCGTTTTTCTCGGCTTGATGGTTGCGGCAAATTCGCTCGGCGAAGGCAATATTTTGTCGCCGCTTTGTTTCTTGCTTTTTCTGCTCAATTTTCTGCTCGCGGTTTTTAATATGTTTCCGGGTTATCCGCTCGACGGCGGCAGAGTTTTGCGTTCCTTTCTGTGGAAACGCGGCACGGATTTAAATGAAGCGACCGTTTTGACGGGAAAATTCGGGCAGATTATCGGCGGCGCAATGATTATTTTCGGCATTTTCGTCGCCTTTGTTCAAGGACAGTTTTTTATGGGGTTGTGGACGATTCTGGTCGGAATTTTCCTGTATGATTCGGCAAAAGGAATTATTAAAGAAGTAAGAAATCTGGAAAAACTGATTGTCGAAGACGTGATGACCTTGCCGGTTTCGATCAAGCCGGAAATGAACGTTTTGCATTTTGTAGATCATATTTTGCCCTTACACCGACAGACGGTTTTTCCCGTCGCCAAAGACCGTCAGCTTTACGGTCTTTTAACGCTCGAAGATTTAAAAAAACTGGCGCGTGAAGAGTGGCATAAAACGGAAATCCGGATTGTTATGCGCCCGATCACGACCGAATATT
Organism: uncultured Blastocatellaceae bacterium; assembly: GCA_964444245.1. Taxonomy (GTDB): domain Bacteria; phylum Acidobacteriota; class Blastocatellia; order Pyrinomonadales; family Pyrinomonadaceae; genus JAHCHG01. Next base: position 4,682 of record CAYUGW010000130.1, read on the forward strand.
TTGTCGAATCAAACACGCTTTTAACCGATGCCAAAGAATTAATGAAACTAAACGGCATCGGTGCGCTCGGCGTAATCGATTCAAACGGAAATCTCGTCGGATTTATGCAAAGCCGGAAAATCAGATGAAAATCCGGATTTAACTTGGGAATCTTGACTAGAATTTAGACAAATCGGTGCAATAGCAAATCTTTCAAGCCATCTGACAAGCCGAATTGGTGCATCAAACCGAAAGTTTAGTTAAACAAATCTTTAAAAAATAAAACAAAGACGCGCCAAAAGTTGGTATTATAATTTTTGGAAAAAACAAGTATTAGAAATTTTGCAGATAAAATTGATCAAATCCGAATAAATAAAATTTATTTTCAGTAAAAAATTCACTCTAGCCGAGATAAAATGTTGCAATACGAATATCTTCCGACAATGAATACCTTGCGAAACGCGCTCGACATCGCGCTGGTGTTTATCATCGTCTATGTCGTGCTGAAACTTTTGCGCGGCACGCGGGCTGTGCCGACCGTTGTCGGAATGGTGATTCTGGCTTTGCTCTACTGGCTGTCTGTTTCGCAGGAACTTGCCACGCTGGAGTTTGTTTTGCAATCAGCCGCGTTTTATATCGGCGTGGCGATCATCGTGCTTTTTCAATCGGAAATCCGGCAGGCACTTATTTATTTCGGGAATCGTCTGCAATTTCCGATGTTTCGCCGGACAAACGGACGGCTCGGCGAAACGATCTATGACGAAATCGTTTTAGGCGTAACAACGCTTGCCTCGGAAAAAACAGGTGCGTTGATTGTTTTTGAAAGAACGGTCGGTTTGCGAAATTTTATAGATGCGGGCGTTCAACTCGACGCCCGCATCAGCTACGATTTAATTGTAACTCTTTTTAATCCGTCAACGCCGCTGCACGACGGCGCGGTTATTATTAAAAACGAACGCATCGCCGCCGCTTCGTGCTTTTTGCCTCTGACGAAAAATCCGGGCATTTCGCGCGAACTCGGCACGCGCCATCGCGCCGCGATCGGCATTACGGAAGGTTCGGATGCGGTTTCGGTCGTCGTTTCGGAAGAAACGGGTTTAATCACATTTGTCGAAGACGGCAGAGTAAAACGCAATGTCGATCCGAAAAAGCTGCGCCGTCTGCTCTTAAAATCGATGAATTTAGCGGTTGATAAAAATAACGGCGATGAAAAAAAAACGATAAAAGAGGTGGAAACGGAGATAACCGTCGGATAAAATAAGTAAGCAATGTTTTCATTTTCGATAGAAAAATTTTTTCCCGATCAGCAAGACGAAATTTCGTTTCGCCGGCTGCTTCGCCGTATTTTTCTCGACGATTGGCTGATGAAACTGATCGCCCTGATTATTACGCTCGCGCTCTGGTTCGGCGTAACCGGATTCCGCACGCCGACGACCGAGCGTTTAAGAAGTGTTTCGCTTCAACTGCGTATTTCCAACGAGATGGAAATTATTAATTCTCCGATTCAGGAAGTCGATCTGGTCGTAACGGGCGATAAACGCAAAATCGATCAGATACGGCGTGAAGATTTGATCGTTCAACTCGATCTGACGAATGCCCAGTCCGGCGACCGGGTCGTGCAGATTACGCCCGAAAATGTCAATGTAAATTTTCCGACCGGCGTGAGGCTCGAAGAAGTTCAGCCGAGTAGAATCTCAATCAATCTGGAAATGGTCGAGAAACGGGAAATTTCCGTAAAAGCCGAAACCGGAAATAATTTACCGGAAGGCTATGAAATTTACGGTATTTCGGTCATTCCGCAAAAAGTTCCCGTTCGCGGACCGATCAGCTATATCAATTCGATTGATTATATTTCGACCGATATAATCGATCTCGAAAACCGTACGGGTGATTTTACGGCGGAAAAAGTGCCGCTCAATATTTCAAATCCCAAAATTACGATTGTCGATGAAACAGTCGTTGACGTTTTTTTCCGCATCGGCGAAAGACGTATCGAAAGATTATTTATCGTTCCGCTCTCAATCGAAAATGAAAAACGCACGGCAACCGTCATTCTTTTCGGCGCACGTTCGCTTTTAAATTCCATAAAAGTCGAAGACCTGCAGATGCAGTCCGTCAAAACCGAATCGAATGGCGATGCTCTCAACATAATTCTGCCCGCCGAACTTCAGGGAAAAGTCGAGATCAGAAAATTGCAGATAAACGGCAGATAAATCTACGGGCAAAGGTAAAAAGTAAAAGGTAAAGCCAAGATACTTCAAGCTTCCTTAAATCTGCAAAATTCGCTTATCCGCATTACGGCAATTTTCGATGCGGCGGTTTGCGATTAGTAAAAAATCCAATAAAGTATAAGTATGAGTTTTTTGTCGTAAAATAGAATAATTTTTGCGAGTCTCGAAATTTTTAAATCATATTATTCGGAATTAAAAACATATTTTATGGAATTGGCAGTTGAAAAATACAAGGTAGAAAACGAGCCGTATTATCTTCCGGTCGGGCAGGAAGTCGAACTTTTCGAAGCCGCTTACGGCGCGAAATTGCCCGTTATGCTGAAAGGTCCGACGGGCTGCGGCAAGACGCGTTTTGTCGAACATATGGCGTATCGAATGAACCGCCCGCTGATAACGGTCGCGTGCCACGAAGATTTATCGGCAACCGATCTGGTCGGCAGATTTTTGCTCGAAGGCGACGAAACCGTCTGGCACGACGGACCGCTGACGGCGGCGGTCAGAAGCGGCGCGATCTGTTATCTGGACGAAGTCGTCGAAGCGCGAAAAGATACGGTCGTCATCATTCATCCTTTGACCGACGACCGAAGACGTTTGCCAATCGAAAAACGCGGCACAGTCATCGAAGCACCGCCCGAGTTTATGCTCGTCGTGTCATACAATCCGGGCTATCAATCGATCTTAAAAGACCTGAAACAATCAACCCGGCAGCGTTTCGTCGCTATGGAATTCGATTACCCGAACGCCGAAGACGAAACCGCCATCGTCGCCAAAGAAGGCGGAATTGACGAACAAACCGCGCGCGACCTCGTAACAATCGGGCAAAAGGTCAGAAACCTGCGCGGACACGGACTCGAAGAAGGCGTTTCAACGCGCCTCTTGATCTACGCCGCCCAAATGATCGCCAAAGGAATTTCGCCCGTAAACGCAGCGGAAGTCGCCATCGTTTCGCCGATCACCGACGATCGCGAATTGCAGAGAAGCATTCGGGAAATTGTGACGACGATTATTTGATTTTGTAGATTCGTTTAATTAATTGTTTGATAAAATTTAATCTGTAAAAATTATGGAAACAGACTTAGTTGCAGATACATCAACTATTATTGCGGTTATCGCCAACGAACCGGAAAAACCGCCGTTGATTGCGAAAACGCAAGGCTGCGAGCTGTTTGCTCCGTATTCCTTGTATTGGGAAATCGGCAACGCATTTTCGGCAATGATTAAACGCGGACGCATTACTTTACAGCAAGCGACGGCGGCAATCGAAATCTATGAGCAAATTTCGCTCACTCTGGTTGATGTTGATTTGAAACAAGCATTGGAAATTGTTGACCGGCACAAAGTTTATGCTTACGATGCTTATATGATTGCCTGCGCTTTAAATCGCGGTTGTCCTTTGCTGACGTTAGACAGCGGTTTAGCATACGCGGCTCAAGCGGCAGGTGTCGAAGTTTGGGAGGTAAATTAGAAGATGCAAATATATTCCGAAACGCAGGAAAATCTTTCAGTTTTGCTTGAACGCGCCAGCGAGAAAGGCGAGGTCCGCATCAAACGGGCAAACGGCGAAGTATTCATTCTCAAACCGGAGAAAAAACGTTCCGCACTTGACGTAAAAGGCATTGACTTAGGCATTTCGACCGAAGAAATCGTAGAATTCGTGCGTGAAGGACGCGAGAGATTTTAAGATTCACCGATCACCCACGACAAAGAATTGCAGAGAAGCATTCGGGAAATCGTGACGACGATAATTTAAGACAAAAATGGAAATTTCCGAAGCTGTAAAAAAAGCCGCGCCGCTTTTTCTTACTCACAAGAATTTAGAAGATGAAGATTTAGTAAATGCCTTAACAGAAATAGGATTTCCGATTCTTCTGGCTCGCAGAATTGTTGTATTTATGCCGATTGCTTTCGGTAGAATTATGTTGAACGAGTTAAATGTAAATCTGACTGATGAATATGAATATTTTCAAAAAAAAGGGATTTTTACTGACAAAAAGCAAAGAAAGTTGGTTGATGAGCCGGTTTACAAAGAATCCTTGAAACTGGCGGCAGAATTGGCTGGAAAGGAAACAACAGGTCAAATAGTTTTGGCAACAGCGTTTCGCAGTGCTGAAGTAAAAGTCGTAAATCAACTGGAATTACAAGGAGTAAATCCCGAAGATGTCGTTTTAACACCAATGCTTACTATGTGGGATTTATATGACGAATCGGAATTGGATAATATAGAATCAACTCAATCGAAAAATTGGTGGGAATTTTGGAAGTAAAATATTGAGATAAATATAAACAAAGGTTATTCTGATTTTGATATGAATACCGTTAAAGCATACGAAGAAGTAATAGATTTTATTGCCGCCGGAACGACTCCGCAGAATGTCATTGATTTTCGCCCGTCGGAAGCGGCG